>NZ_SOGH01000018.1:0-94148 GCF_004402305.1 Cryobacterium sp. TMB3-10
TCTGCAAGGCCTGCCACCGCCTCAAACACCAATCCAGCTTCACCACCCGCCAAGGCCCCGGCGGCGCCCTCACCTGGACCACCCCCGCCGGCAAGACCTACACCTCAGCGCCCACCAACACCGACCCCACCACCTACGACCCCACCACTTACGACCCCACGACCTACGACAGCCAGCCACTCGGCCTCAGCAACTCGGCGGTCTCGCCACCGACGCCACCGGAACCACAGCTGCCGGCCCCGTCCAAGCGGTCGGCCTCCGCGTCTCGACGCAGCGGCGAAGAACCTCCCCCGTTCTAACCGCCCTGCCCAGCTGCGCCTGTTCGTCACCCGCCCAGCAACCGGCGCACCAATCGGCGCAAAGACGTCCGCCCAGGGATGCTAACCTAGAGGTTCCTGGGCCCCCATAGCTCAGGGGATAGAGCACTGCCCTCCGGAGGCAGGGGCGGCAGTTCGAATCTGCCTGGGGGCACATTTTTTCACGTGACACGCCAGTTCGGACTTCTGCCATCTAGTTCGGACAATCGCCATGCGAATTCCGGGAGTTCATCCCGCGGCAGTCCATGAAACTGTTGCGATGACTCCGTTCCATTCCCCGTCGGGTAGGAGCGGATTGCTCCTCGTTGCGTCGATTCCTGTGCCGTTGACGCGGCCCCCAGCGAGTGTCACCATTAACACATGGCTCGAACCCTTGAAGCCGACTACCTTGTGGTGGGCGCGGGTGCCATGGGGATGGCATTTACCGACACGCTAATCGACCACGCCGACGTGCGCGTCGCGATGGTCGACCGCCGTCACGGGGTCGGCGGGCACTGGCTGGAGGCGTACCCGTTCATCAGGCTGCATCAGGCCTCGGCGTTCTACGGCGTCGCCTCGAGCATGCTGGGTGGCGGCAAGCTCCAGGTGAGCGGACCGGAGACCGGGCTTCAGGAGCGGGCGAACCAGGCGGAGATCACCGCGTACTACGGGCAGATGCTCGACCGGATGCTGGAGACGGGCAAGGTCGACTTTCTGCCCAACAGTCACTTCGACGGCGACCACACCGTCGTCTCGCATATCGCAGGGGTTCAGTTCGAGGTGCCCGAGTCGTGCCGGATCGTGAACGCCCACTACCTCGCTCCCAGCATCCCGGCCGAGACGGCACCGCCGTTCGATGTCGCCGACGCGGCTCGCGTCCTGCCCATCAACGACCTCGCGCGGCTGGAGGAGGCGCCGAGCCGGTACGTCGTCGTGGGCGCCGGCAAGACCGCGAGCGACGCCTGCATCTGGTTGCTTGCGCGCGGCGTGGACCCCGACGCGATCTGCTGGGTCCGGCCTCGCGACCCGTGGATGTTCAACCGCGCGCTCATCCAACCTGAGCCCGCAATTTTCCTCAGAATGGCCGCCGACGTCATGCAGATCTCCGAGGGCGCGGCCTCGCTCAGCGGCTTGTTCCTGCAGCTCGAGGACGCCGGGATCCTTCTGCGTATCGACCGCTCGGTCATGCCGACAATGGCCAAAACACCGACTCTCGCGTCGTGGGAGCTCGACCAGCTTCGCTCCATTTCAAACGTCGTCCGCCGCGGGCACATCGAGTTTGTGGATCGCGGCAAGCTCACCTTCGCCGACGGCGCCATGCGGGTTGCGGATGATGCCCTCGTCGTGCACGCCGCGGCGGACGGCCTGAAGTACCCACCCCTCGTCCCAGTGTGGCGACACGAGGACATCACGCTTCAGCCGATCCGGACGGGCTTCCCGTGCTTCGGCGCCGCCCTGATCGGGTACGTCGAGGCCACCCGCACCGACGATGCCGAAAAGAACCGGCTCTGCCCGCCTTCGAACTACGGCAATTCGATGTCCCAGTGGGCTAAAGCGACCGTTCTCGGCACCCGGGCCGCGATCAACTTCACTGCCCAGCCCGACATCAAGGCGTGGTCGGACGGGGTTGCGCTCAACCCCGCGCGAGTGCCGCCGGGATACCCGCATTCCGCTGCGTTGGACGACGCTCGCGAACGTCTTGCGATCCACACCCGTCCGGCGCTGGCGAGGCTCGTCGAGCTGATGTGAGCTCAGCCTGTGCTCGGTCGCTCTTTGAGTCGCGCCACCGCCCGAGCTGGCCCGGCGGGGCGGCGCGCTTCTGCTCACTGTGGGGTGGGGCAGGATCGCGTGTCCGATGTGCGGTGGCAAAACCATCGACCTTGCACGGAGCTACTTCCGCGCAATTACGCGTGTCCGACCTTGGTAATTTGTCCGGACTGGACTGTCACGCGACCACATTTGTCGCGTGACACGCTACTTCGGACTTCTGCCGTCTAGTTCGGACAAACCGCAGACCAGCTCAATGTCTCGCAACCTAAGTGCTTCGAAACCCATGGGATACGAGACGTCGAAGATCGCCGCCGCGACACGGTACCGTCAGGACAGACAACAGGACTGGAGCGTGGGCAATGGTTTGTTTAGGAGTCGATGGGCATGCTGGGTCCTCAGGAGACTTTCAACCGAATAGCAATCTACGCGTTGCCGAGTCTCGTGGTCGACATTGACTAACAGATCTGAAGTGGGAGAAACTCTGCCGGTTGCGGTTAGGGCCACCGTTGTCACCAGGAAGCGCCGTTCACTTATTTTTGGTCGTAAGTACCTTTCGTACGACGTCCGATTCAAGGATGGCAAGGTTCAACAGGACGTGAACCCCAATGCTGTTTTACAGGGCGCCCGTTTTCCAGCTGACTATTGGACGGTCATGCACGGTGCGGAGGCAGTGGCCGGTGATGGCGTGCCGGGCGAATGGGTGGACTATCCGTATGGTCGGCCACTGCACGACTGAGGGAGTCGAGGCCTGACGCAGCGTCATTCATTGACTTGCCATGGACCAGGTCGAATCCCTCACCTCCATTTCGCTCATTGGGCACTTCAGTCTTGTCTCGTAACCTCCGTGTTTCAGAACCCATGAGAAACGAGACATCGACTCAGAAACCGCTCCCGTCAGACAAAGAAAGGGAGACAGGAGGATTGATGCGGGTCCCTAGCCGGTCCGGGTTGCAGGCCGGCACCACGGCCGCCCTGAAAACGCGCAAAGTGCCGTCGGCGCAGACCAGCGCGGCTTCCCTGCTCACCTCGGTGCAACACAAGACGCGGCTGAACCAATCTCTGACATGCGTTTGCGTATGGGCAAGTAGACGTCGATCATTGCGGTGTGCGCTCTATCGACGAAATACCTGTCCATGAAGTAATGGCGAATCTCCTGGACTTCCGTACTCGTTGGATTAAAGGCACGGCGATCTGCACTAGTGCCACCACAGCGTCCTACCACGTTGAGGCGTGGCCCCTGGAAGGGCGTTGGACCACAGAGAACGCAACCACCGGTGTGACCACCAGCTACTCGGCCGTCACTCAGCGAATGATCCAGGCAGGGGCGAGGTCACGCGTCCGCCGTACCCACTCCTACCGACTCATGAATCGGTGTCCTTGGCTTTTCCGTTGTCGTTGCCAATCTGGGGAAGGACTCGTGACGATTTCACGCCAGTCTCCGCCGAGCGATTCGAAGACGAAGCGGTAGTACTCCTTCGGCACCGAACGGACCCGCAAATACTCGGTTCGTTAGTCGTCAACTTGGCTCGCGGACACGCGATCCGACTGCTGACGCCAATGTCGTCCCTGCAGCTCATCGACCTTCTCACACGCGAATCAGCAAGCGTCTCATAACCCAACCGCCTCCTATCCCATGGGTTAAGAGACGTCAAAGTTCGCCTGCTCACGCGACGAGCGGCAGGCGCCTTGTCTCATATCTGGACCTGTCCCGCATCCGTAGGGTTATGCGACATTGGAGGTACCTCTCGTGGCCCTGTGACTGGTGAATTCTGCTTGTGCGGCCTAATCGCAGCGCCATAATTGACCGGTCATTTTCGAGGTTAGGGCGGCGTTGGGGGGGGGGGGCGATATCGTTGATTTGTGACCCCTTCAGTGCTGAACCCAGTCCTCGTGGTTATCCGTGGTAATTCCGGGTCAGGAAAGTCCACTGTGGCTCGGGGAGTGCAGGAGCGGTTCGCTTCCGGCGAATGCGCGTTGATGGAGCAGGACAACTTTCGCCGAACGATATTGCGCGAGGGCGACTTTACCGGCGCACTTAACATCAAGCTGATCGAGCAGGCAGCATCGACGTGCCTCGAACACGGTCTCATTGTCATCGTCGAGGGAATCTTCCACACCGCGCGCTACGAATCGATGCTCGAACGGCTGAGCCGTGCAACCACAGCGAGCACCCTTTTCTACGCCTATGACCTCACGTTCGCCGAAACAATGAGCCGACATGTGACCCGTCCGAAGTCGAAAACTTTCGGCTACGACCAGATGATGGAGTGGTACCACGGATGGCAGCCGTTGACTTTCGTGCCCGAAGTGCGGGTCGATTCATCGTGGTCCGAAAGCGCGACCGTGAATCGGATTGCATCTGACATCGCCACGGCTCGGGTTTCGTCATCTCGCTAGCAGCTGTACTAGAGGTTTTGGCTCGCTACTGAGACGAGTCCCGCTTAGGAAGCATGGACACGATTGATCGGGTGGCGATCGTTGGCTTCAAAGATATCCAGCGCGCCTTTCTGAGGTCCGTATCGAACCCGGACGGTTCAAGAGGCGTGCAGGTGAGTTAGCAAGGCGCCTTATTGCGCCGTTACGAGACAAAGCGATCGGTGGTGATCGCGAGCGGTGACGGGTGAGTTGTTGATCATGTCCGGGGTTGAGCAACAACTGGATGACGTGCTCGAGCCGGTGCGTATGACGCCCGCCATCAGGCTTAATGTCGGGCGGACTTGTGTCTATGCTAATGAACGTTTCGCAGCGATTTCCTCGCCCCCGACCGGTTACCGGTCGTGAGGGCTTAGTCGTTCGCGCTTAGGTCCAGCGACAGATCGGTCGGGGGAGGCTCCTTCATCCGATCTCATCAAAGGACCAGACCATGACTTCATATCTCTCCGCGACGGAACTCACCGACGCGCTCAACCTTCGAGACCTCTCCAACCCGGACCAGGGTCATCACGCGATGCAAACGCTGCTCGGGGGCGTCATATCCGCTCTCGCCGGCCTCTGGGGCATCTCGGCCGAGATCATCCGAAACAGCCCACTCGTCGCCGTCGCCGACAACTATGACAAGCTGGGCTTCGATCCCGCTTCAGTCACCAGAGACCAGCGATACTCGCGTTATGTGAGCCCAACGGTGATGCTGCGCAGCCACACTTCGGCTTCGATTCCTGCCCTGCTGAGTGACTTACCGCCGGAAGCCGGCTGCAACCACCTACTGGTGCTGCCCGGCCTGGTCTATCGCCGCGACGCCATCGACCGCACCCACGTTGGGGCCCCGCACCAAGTAGATCTCTGGCTGGTGAGTTCTTGCACAGGGCTCGAATCCGCGGACCTGCAGACGATGATCGGGACCCTGGTGGAAGCTGTCCTGCCGGGTGCACAGTGGCGTGCCATTCCCGCCGTGCATCCGTACACGGTCCAAGGCTGTCAAGTCGATGTGCTGGTCGGTGCTGAATGGCTCGAGCTGGCCGAGTGCGGATTGATCGCACCCCATATCCTCACTGCGGCTGGCCTGGACCCCGAGGTTTGGTCGGGTCTGGCTCTCGGTATGGGACTGGACCGGGCGTTGATGCTGAGAAAGGGTGTCCCCGATATTCGGCTGCTGCGGGCGGCCGATCCGCGGATCGAACAGCAAATGCTCAACCTATCGCCCTGGCAGGCGGTCTCGGTTATGCCGCCGATCCGCCGGGACATCTCGATTGTCGTTGACCTTGAGGCCGACGCTGAAACTTTAGGCGATCGAGCCCGAGCGGCGTTGGGAGATCGCATAGACGATCTCGAATCGGTAGAAGTTCTGGCCGTCACCGCGCACGCGGACTTACCCGGCGGCGCGCAGGACAGACTCCGACTGCGCCCCGACCAGGCGAACGCACTCGTACGCCTAACGCTTCGCCCCCTCTCCAAAACACTCACCGACTCCGAAGCGAACACCATCCGAGACGACGTCTACAGGGCTTTACACGAAGGCCCTGTGCTCGAACTAATCGGCTGAACATGCGATCGTATCTCTGTTGTGCGCGAACTTCTGCGCACAACAGAGTCTCGGTGTCTAACTACCCATGGGACACAAGCCAGTGAGATAGATCTTGACAATCGCAGAAGCTGCACAGATGCGGCCGATCCGGAGAGCTACCTCGTGAGGTGTGGCCCGACGCCCACCGTGCTGAGCCTCAGTCGAGAACGCGCCATTCGCGAACGAACTCCTCGACGGTCTTGGTTTCGAGGTCGCGGCGCACGGTGTCCAAGAGGACGTGGGGGTCGCCGACGTCAGCGGCAGTGCGTAGAACCTCGGCCCCGCCCGCGCGCCGGCGGATGACAAGGTCGGCATCGACCTCGACGTCACCCAATGCTGCGCGAACCAGCGCCCACGCCCGACGAAGTAGGAGTCGAGTGCGCGTGCCCGATGGCTCCTCAAGCTCTGCGATTAGGTGGTTTGACGCGCGCTCCATTCCCATATCTTGTCGCATAGCGAAGCGCCCGAAGGTTCTTATCCCCGGACTCGGACTATCCAGCCGACAATTTGCCCGTGATGTGCGCGCGGGTCCCGCAGGCTCCTCACACTGTGCTGCATGGCACCACCGGTTTCTGGCACCAGTCCACCTTCCGCCGGGGCGGCCGGTGGCTCAGCGCGGCAGCGCCGCTCACACCTCGCATCAGACATCCCTCTGTCTGGCCAGGTCGCGTCTCATAGCTGAGGCGTCTCGCAACCCATGGGATTCGAGACACAGGAGACCGCCTGTTCGAGCGTCGAGCATCAGGTGACTTGTCTCGTATCTGGACCTGTCTCGAATCCGTAGGGATATGAGACACAATGTGCAGTCGCAGAGCGAGAAGATTGGGAGATTCCCTGGTCTAGAGGACGGACCCCTCCGAGCCCTTCGAAGGGTCTGTCAAACTCAACTGAAATTTCCGCACGACCTCAGCAAATTCGCGTGAACTTGCGGCGCCGGTAAATAGTCGACCGCACTTCTGGGGAC
The DNA here is from genome assembly GCF_004402305.1 of Cryobacterium sp. TMB3-10. Taxonomy (NCBI): domain Bacteria; kingdom Bacillati; phylum Actinomycetota; class Actinomycetes; order Micrococcales; family Microbacteriaceae; genus Cryobacterium; species Cryobacterium sp. TMB3-10. Next base: position 7,031 of record NZ_SOGH01000018.1, read on the forward strand.
AGATCGGAAGGTGGAGCGTCTGACCCTCGTGGCAAAGTATCAGGACCACGGCTGGGTCGTCGTTGAGTCCCCAAGTCACGCTGCCGAGCTCCCACGACATGACACGCGACCAAGGGACCCGGACAACGCATTCGTCGCGGCCATGGCGCGAACGCCAGATCTCGAATTTGGGGCCGACATCCACGAACGCGAGGAAAGCGCCAGATCGTGACCAGCGCGAGGCAAGACGTACACGTTTGAGAGCCCAGATCGCTTCTTCTAAGTCTCGGGACATCGATGTGGTGATCGGTTCAAGCCCCGAAAGGCGCAGCTTCCTGTCCATGGTTCGGCTAGGACGATGCAGGAACCAGAGGTAGAGGACGCTAAGGAACGCAGCTGCCAGAAGCGTAGCCGCGAGAGATATTGCCGCAGACCACAGCTCACCGGGAGGCTTTCCTGCAAAGCGATCTACTTGGCCCGGAATGACTGTCCAAGCAATTAATCCGAAGAAGACTACTGCGAGAGGCCAGCGTTTCCGGCTTCTGGGCAGCTTCAGCTCCTCATCATGCCTGCGGATCCTGGCTGAACTAGCTTCGCTTTGCACGCGTTCGTACTTTCATCTTGGTTCCCAAACATAACCTGCACGGCGCGCCAAAGGTCCGTTGGCTGCCACCTGATTCATCGGTTGGGGTTCTTGTTGAAGCGCGCAGTCGTTCCCACTGATGAATTTGGATTACCAGACTTCGGGGAAGCCTATTCGATGCTCCACGATTGCCATCTTGGACAGCGCTAACCAGGGCGGTGGTGGCCTGCGAATGAGGGGCCTGAGAACTATCCGTTGGATGAAGACAAACAGATTCACATCAAACCACCCCAGACAAGCCCCCAATGTGGCCCTGGTTTTCCAGAACAACACGACCCATGCAACGCAGGCAACTGGAACGACAATCCAAAGAAGCACCATTCGTATCACCACAATCAGAACTTGCACTGCTGTATTCGGTCCACTCACTAGAAGCCTCCCAGCCAGCCAGTCCGTCCAATGGTCGCCCCCAGGGAGCCACACCGAAGAAGACGCCGCATTGCTTATGATCCCCGCGAGTAGGCCCTAGTGGCTGGAATCCAGAGCAGGACCACCGCTGCGAGTGCAATCGCGGAGATGATGTATTGCACTGGGTCGATGTTGAGGAAGGCCATCAGGAATTGAGCGAAGAAGTAAAGAACGGCCCAGACCGCCGCAAATGCGGATCGCTGCAAAGCGGCAATGCCCGTCCAGACGGGCATTAACACGAGAAATGTGGCCGTCAGCGACAGCGCCACCAGAAGTACCACGGTGGTCGACTCGTCGAAATCGGAAAGGAGTACAAAGATTCCTGTCAAGAACGTGACCAGGTTGAATGCTCCGGCTCCGAGCAGTGCCGAAGCCCCGAGCCAGAGGGTCAACGGTCGTCGGCTCACTTTTCTCGAGGGCACATCGAGTCTTGGCGCCCGCGACGGCTTTATGAAACCTTGTCCATTGAACATGTTGTCCTTCGATTCCATCATGTGCAGTCGTCGAGCCGCGAGGGCGCAGTGCCGTCCACCGACGGACAAAATCACTGCCACTGGCCAACCTACCGGTGCCGAACCAGGGCAGGCCCGGCGCATCAGTCGGATCCGTCCTTTGCACGGTGAGTCGGCGCGGGGAACGGGTCATCACTGTCTGTGTGTCGGGAAACCCTGTCTCGAAACCGAAGTGGCTCCTATCCCATGGGATGCGAGACATCGGGCACCTGCCGGCACTGAGTCCATGGGCCCTGAGCTCTTATTTCCGGACACGGACTATCCAGCCGACAAGTACCCGTGATGTCCGCGCGGACTTTGCAGGCTCAAGACGCTGTGCTGCATGGCACCACCAGTTTCTGCCACCCTCACTCCGCGTTCCGCTGGGTCTTCCGACGGGTGAAAGCGCACGGAGATCTGGTCGATTCGAGTCACGCGACCCGTGAGGTCAGTCCAAACCAAAGTCTCCGTTGGGTGCCGCCGCGCTTCGGCGTAAGTGTCCAGCTGTAGAGAGATTGTTCGGCGGCCTGCAAACAATTGGGTCGCCCAGTCGTCGTCCATCGGCACGAGTTGCCAGTCGACGAGGTGATCGAGTGCGACATCGAAGCCCTCCTCAGCGACCTGCCACTCGGTCAGCCACACATCGGTCTCGTGTGGACCGCTGCTCGGCTCGATGTCCTCAGCGTCGACCGCTCCTACATCCTTTTTGACGAGTGGGCGGAAGGAGAAGACGCCGAGACGCTCACCACTGCTCGGGACCGTCATTCAGCCAGAATACAAACCCCAGCAGCTGAGTACTAGGAATGCGGTCTGGAGGTTGGACGAGCCGTGATGAAATGTCTCCCTAGGGCTTCGAGGCACCGCCGGCCAGGCGTTTCGAGCTGAGCGCCACGTTGGCTTCGGACACCTGGATGCGGTGGAGGCTGCGCTCGTCAGCCCGCTCGAATTAGGTCGACGATCTCCTTGGCGCTGACATCCGGCGAGAGACCGATTTGTGCCTGATCGCCTTTCAACGCTTCCATCACCAGGACCGCAGCCTGCAGCTCGCCCCCGATCTTTATGACTAGGCGCGCCGAATCTCCGGCTCCGACGGCCTTCTCCGTGAGCGCGTGAAAGACCTCGGCCCCATCTTTGTCGAACGTCACATCAACCATGTTCTGCCCGTCTTCGGAGACACTGGAATCCCTGACCCCGGCTTCTTCGAATCCAGACGGGAGCAGGACACTCGTACCGTTGACAGATACACACTGGGCATCCGACCCATCAGTGCACGCTTCCGAAATCGCCATCTCTATCATTCCCCCGGTGCCCGGCGATGCCTCGTCGGCGCCAGCAGCAGCGGAGCAGGCGCTGAGCGCCAACACGGCGAGTACAGCCAAAGAGAGCCTGGGCGTTCGAGAAGTCATGAGGTCCTTCCTCGAGGCGGGAGCTGGACACTGACACCGACCCCGCTTGCGACCCTAGGTGACGGCACAGACAAGCACCAGCATCCAGTGGTTTGCGGGCTCCAGCTGTCACTCCGGTGTCAGCAACGTGTCTCGTTAAGTATCTGGCCCGACCTGCTGACAGGCCGCCCCCACTTCGGGCAGCCCCAGAAGGGCACGGACCAATAACCACGGTCATGCTTCCCACGGCCGGTATCGAAAACCGCCAAGCGCAATTTCGAGTGTCTCGAAACCTAGCTGCCTCATTAGCCATGGGATACGAGGCACGGGAAACCCACTGAACGCATGATTCGCATCGTGCGGTGCCTGTGCCGTGCACGCGAGTGTGAGGACTCGTGCAGACGAATGCAAAAAGCGACAAGGGTCGTCAATTTCCGTGCATTGTCCAACGAGCAAGTCATTTGCCGTCATGGAAAGGAATCGTTACGCTTTCCAATATGGAAAATCACTATCGAGATCCCTCACGAGAGGAAGCCGCAGCTGCCCTGAACGCGCTGTCGTGCGACCGGGAGCGCCTCGCGGCGAGCGTGCACGCGCCCTGGACATTGTTAGCCGCCTTCGGAGGTGTCGGTGCGTGGTGGGTTTCGGCAGCAGCGGCCACCAACCCAGGTGCGAACTACGAAGCGCCCTCATCGAGTTGGCTAGCCCTCGTCGGAACGCTCATCGTCGTGTATCTGATCCAACGTGAGACCGGCGTCCGTTTTCGAAGGATGGGCGCGCGTGCAGGCTGGGCGATAGTCGGAATCATCGCCGCTTGCCTCCTACTCTTTAGCGTGTCACTCGGCTTCGTATCGTTCGGAATGCACTGGGCCGTCGCGCCCACCAGCTTGGTCGCCTTTGCGACGACGACCTGGCTGGCCAGTGTCGCTTATCGATCAGCAGTGGAGCATCTGCGCCATGGCTGAGACGCGGTTCGACGAAATCATCCACGCACCCGTACGACTTCGGATCTGCGGGCTCCTGCGCCCGGTCGACCATCTCGACTTCGCCGTGCTCCGCGACACACTGAGCGTGTCCGACGCCACACTCTCCAAACACCTGAAGACCCTCGCCACAAGCGGATACGTCACCTCGCGCAAGACCGTATCGGCAGGTCGCGACGACGCGCGCCGAATCACTTGGTTGGCCCTCACCCGCGCGGGACGAACTGCGTTCGACGCACACGTCCGCGCTCTTCAGGAGATCGCGACACCGTCCATCTGACATCGAATGTTGAAATTGGGCACCGCCGCCTGTACCCGCCAATACCAGGTAACCCGCGACGGATCACGCTGGGAGTTCTCCGGAGCCAACGAACGCGCAACGATCGACTTCAGCGAAGACGGGCGCGTCCAGTGCGACCGAATACCCGTAAGCCCATGGTTCATCGAGTCGATCGGTACCTTGCCGACGCTGCAGGCCCACTCAGGGCGCCGGCGCCGGCGCCGCACCGAGTTGCACCGCCAGCTCCATGCTTCGCAGGCGGGCCGGGGAGAAGTCGTAGGGCATGCTCCGGATGATCTCCGCCGCGCTCCTCACGCGGGAGCCCTCTACCGGGCCGGGGTCGGGCGCCGGGTCAGCGCCCTCGGGCGGGTGCAGCTCGTCCCAGGCGTCGAAGATAGCGTCGTCCTCCTCCAGCTGACCGGACTCCTCGATAACGCGCATCAGCGCGGTCTCGAAGGCGTGCCGCTTGGCCGCCACCTCCGCCACCCGTGGGTCGTCGACGGCGACCGTGTCGTCCAGGGCCTCCTCGGCGGCGTCGACGCGGTCGGACTCCGCTCGCAGTGCCGGATCGGCGGCCAGAGCGAGGAAGCGGCCGGCCTGGACGGCGGCGCCGAGCGGACCGAAGATCCGCTCGGTGACCAGCAGGACGTCCAGGTCGTCCGGGCGCAGCGAACCCTCGGGTACGCCCTCGAGGCGGCCGGAGACGAGATCGTCGAGCAATCCCAGTCGGCTGCCGAGGGTCCGCATGCGCTGCACCGAGGCGCGCTTCCGCCGCAGCTCGGCCTCCTGCGCGGCGAGGGTGTCCTCCAGTCGCGCGAGGACGCCTGCGATCTCGTCCTCGCCGTCGGCACCGCTCGGTGCGGCGCCGTGGACGGCGTCGCGGATGTCGTCGAGGGCGATCCCGGCGTCGGCCATGCGGCGGATCCAGAGCAGCCGGATGATCTCCGCGTAGCCGTACCGGCGGCGGCCGTCGCCGCCCCGCTCCCGCTCGGGCAGCAGGCCGACCTGGTGGTAGTAGCGGATCGTCCGCGGAGTGACGCCGACGAACGCCGCGGCGTCGCCGATCAGGACCTCTCGGGGCGGGGTCGGGAACGGGCGCATGGCAAACCTCTCGGATTGGGACGGGATGTGCTTCCAGCAGACCACATGACGCTACGGCAGGAGCAACCCCCTCTGACATAAAACGCCGACTCCAGCCGCGAGGGCCCGCAGCTGATCGGGTGACTGCTCAGAAGTGCCGCCCACGTCAGCCTGCGCCTCGTACTCGCGAGCTTGCAGCTCGATCACAACCGCCTGATCCACGCTTCCCGACCGTGCTGCGACCCACTCCGATCGTTCCCGCCTCGGCGACCTCGTCGCGCGAGGTGCGGCCCCGCCGCTCATGCGCATCCATCGTTCCGGCGACCGCGGCCTCGGCCGCCGTCTCGACACTCTCCGTACGTACCCCGTCGACAGCCGCCTGCTGTAGGTCGGTGAGGAGCTGCGGAACGTCACAGCGATCACAGCATCCACGGCGGCGTCGTGGCCGGGGACGGCCTTCGCCTCGTTCAACGGGTCCGAGAAGCCCGGCACCGGCACTCGGTCGGTGGCCTCCGCGGCAACGACCACGGCGAGGGCCTTCTCTGCGGAGAAGCCAGCCGGGCCGTCCCGTATGGGGATCTGCCAATCCCTGAGCGTTCCGGTGTCTCGTAACCCAGTCGTCTTGAAACTCATGGGATACGAGACACAATCTCGCTCTTGGTGTCCGCGCCAGACAGCCGGGAAGTTGTGCGGTGGTATCAGCGCCCGGACTGCGAATCGGTACCTGGTCGATCTGCCAGTTTGCCCTCGGTTCGTAACCGCCTGCGCAAGAACCCGCACTGCACGGTCAGCCCCACCAAAGGCCCGGTGGATAGAGCCAGCGCAGCACGGGTCTCCAGAGACAGCGGAATGAAGAGCACAACGATAGACACCACCGCCGCGACTATCCAACCGGCCGCGTATTCGCGGTGCTGGCCTCGGGCCACCAGTGCTGCCCCGGTCACGCACAATGCCCCGATGACTCCGGATGAAACGACCAGCGGTACCAGAGCCGCTGAAGACAGCAAGAAGTCGCCACGGCTGATCCAATCGAACGCCACGCGGCCCCACAGCGCGGTGGCGCCGCCCAGCGTCGCCATTGCGATACCAATGACTGCGAACGTCTGGCCGATGAGGCGCCACGGGCTCAACGGCGACGTCGTGAACCTCGTGATCAGGTAGCTTTGCAACGCGAACAGTGGCACGAGGACGGGTGCCCGGGTGAAAGTGATGGCGAGGATCAGAGAACCGAGTTCGTCCTGCTGTTCTGGGTGGCCGAAGAAGGCCAGCACCATCGGGAATCCGTTGACTATGAGCGCCATTGCTGTGGCTGCGATGACAGTGTGCCCAGAATTCACCAGCAGCCGGCCGAAGCCAAGCGACGTCCAGGAGATGCTCATTGTCGTGCGCGGCGATGCCAAGACGACGACCGCGAGTGACAGGGGAAACGGCAGGATAACCGCCCACGCCAGTTCCTGAAGATCGCCGCCAACAAGCACGGCCCCCACTACGGCGGCGAACCGGAAGATGCCGTCGAGACCGATGACCGCCGCGAGGTGCCGCCACCGGTGGGCACCAGCAAATACTCCGCTTAAGGTGGCGACGAAGACGTTGGCCCCGGCGCCGATTGCGACCTGGAGAACTAGGCCAGCGTGTTCTGCGCCTAGTGTCGCCGGTGCCCACCAGATCCCGGAGACAAGGACAACAGCGACGACCCCGGCCGCGACTAAGGCGGCGAACACCCACAACGACCGCCGCGGTCGTCTGCGGACAGGGGGCGCCGTCTTACCCGACTCGGCAACAGCTCGAAGCTCTGTCTCGACAGCTGTGGCGCGCGTCGTCTCCTGCTGGATGCCGAAAAGAATGCCGACTATTAGAAACAGTGACGACCAAAACACTCCGAAAACAGCGTAGCCAGAGCTGCCCAGTGCCCGGACAGCCAACAACATGACGACGAAGCCGGACAGCCCGCTGATCAATGTCGCTGCCAATACCCATCGCACTGTGGGCTCCCGAGGCGCGTCAGGAGCACGACTGTTGGCCGTGATCTGCGGAGAAGCCATCAATACGCCCTAGCTCAAGGAGGCCCGGTTCCCAGCGGTGGTGAAACCTCGGTCTGTGAGACTGAACTTACCGTCTGGTCGTGCTCTATTGCTTTCAGCGATAGTCCAAGGCTGAGAGGGCGGTTCTTGAGACGTGGAGACCCGCTACTGGTCGTTCAGAGTCTCATAACCTATATTCCTCATATCCCGTGGGATACGAGACACAGGAGATCGCCGGTTCACCGGCGAGTGGCAGGTATTTTGTCTTGCATCTGTAGGGATACAAGACAGTTTGCGTACATCAACGTTGCGCGGCAATCACGGCACCAAATAGTTCGGCGGTTCGATGTGCGCAACGCACGCGCCCGGTCTCCGCGTGCTGAAACTGGGCGACGTCGTGACCGCCGTCGACTGGCGTCGCGATCAGCGCCGGGTGGGGATTAGCGAGTAGGTGCTTCGATCGTCATCTCCGCAAACGGATAGTGGCAGTCCGCTGTTGCTGGCACGTCTTCACAATCCCGGTCGGGGTCGAGCATGATGTAGCCGTCTCCCGTGAGTTCGGATGGAACGGTGACAACGACCGACTGACCGGAGCCCTTCTCTATTCGGGCGCCTGTCGGTGTGTCACCACTTCCGAGCCGCACGATCACTTCGCCTTCCGTAGCGTCCGTTATGGGGCAATGCTCTGGCGTGGTTGTCACCGTCACGGTTTCGCCTGCTATTGAGGTGGGCGGAGTGACGCGGAGCATCAGCGGGGTCTGCTCACAGTCAGCGCCGACTTCCAAGGCCGCGATTCGCGAGCTCTTCGCCTTTAGTGGACGTGCATTGGCGAGGCTTGCGTCCACTACCTCCCGCTCGCCCAGCGGCTCGGACAGGGTCACGGTGAATGGGGTTGCAGGGTTTGACGGACAGGCGTTGATGCCGCCTCGTGGCCGCACTCCGAGCACGAGGCTCACCTGGTCGTCAGTCTCGATACTCACCACCTCAATGCGCTCCTCCGCATCATCGCCCCCACTGCAGGTCTCCTCGGTCACGAGAAGGCGCAACTCCTTCGACAGCGGATCCGGCGGCGACTGGAACTCGACGCCGGGCACAGTCAAATCACCCAGGTCCACGGTGAGCGCACACCGGCTGCTCGAAGCGCCGTACCAACCCGGTGTGAGGTTCGTCGCGTCGTCCACCCAAGCGACCGTGTGCACCTCACGGTCAGGAGCGAGTCCCGGGGACACCGGATCTGCCACCACTTCAATGTCGCGCATGACGCCAACGGTGTCTTCCGTGGATACCGCCACGTACCAACCCTCCCCCGAGGGCACGCCCACTGGACTGCCGTCGTCCCACACCGCTTCTGAGAGCGCGGTGTGCCCATGCTCGCCAATGGAACTCATCGGCACACGCGCCTCCAGGGCCCCACGGGAGATCGACAATCCGTCGCACAAGAAGACGTCACCGGCGACAAATGGTGTCGGTACGATGCTGGGCTCTAAATCAGCAGCGGATCCTGCGCATCCGGACACTGCGAGCATCACAAGCACTGCGCCTAGGCCAGAGAAAGCGATCCTGTGCATGCTGCCCCTTTGTTTTGGATGCTCACGTGGGCGGCAGGCTCTCGCTCAACCACCCCGAGTGCATTTTCGAACTCGTCGGTTTCGTTCGTTCACTAGATAATGTCCTGAACGGGCCGCGGAGTTCTCATCAGCCTCGAACTGGGGTGCTTGGGAACCCAAATCGAGTTGTCATTACGATGTGACGCGTCTCGTAACCCAGCTGACTCAAAACTCATGGGATACGCGACAGAGTCGCGTGGAATGACCGTCGGCAGGTGTCCCTTGTCAGCGGCTTCTGTCCATCAGAGCGGGCCGCGTCCTATTGTTGGCGAGTGAGCGATGATTCGCGGGTCATTGATCCGGTTACGCAGGTTGAACTACTGGTGCCTGCCTACGGCCCTCCGGAAAGAGCGATTCGCCGGGCCGCTCTAAAAAGAGACGGACTTCTGCGGGCGATTCAGTTCTATCCCGAGTGGCCGCATCCATGGCCGTTTTGGGACGAACGCGGTGACGTTTCCGCGGAGGATCTCGGGCTAAGCGATGCACTTCGGGAGGACCTACGTCGCTGGGGCGACGAGTGGGATACGACGTACCGGTATGACACCGGCTGGCCGAGTGTCGCTGCGCGGGATGTGTGGATGAACGAAGGGGATGACCTCGCCGAACGCGTCCAGCGTGAGGTCTGGGATATCGCCGATGTGAGAGCCGAACACCGGGGATTTCGGGAATTTCGACCTTGACGCGAAAGCCACTTGCGGCGGTTGAAGCTCTCATCCGCCTCGCGCGGACCGTCGGTGTCTCGAAACCGTTGTGACTCATATCCCATGGGATGCGAGACATCGGGCACCTGCCGGCACTGAGTCCATGGGCCCCGAGCTCCTATTTCCGGACACGGACTATCCAGCCGACAAGTACACCGTGATGTCCGCGCGGACTTTGCAGGCTCAAGACGCTGTGCTGCATGGCACCACCAGTTTCTGCCACCCTCACTCCGCGTTCCGCTGGGTCTTCCGACGGGTGAAAGCGCACGGAGATCTGGTCGATTCGAGTCACGCGACCGGTGAGGTCAGTCCAAACCAAAGTCTCCGTTGGGTGCCGCCGCGCTTCGGCGTAAGTGTCCAGCTGTAGAGAGATTGTTCGGCGGCCTGCAAACAATTGGGTCGCCCAGTCGTCGTCCATCGGCACGAGTTGCCAGTCGACGAGGTGATCGAGTGCGACATCGAAGCCCTCCTCAGCGACCTGCCACTCGGTCAGCCACACATCGGTCTCGTGTGGACCGCCGCTCGGCTCGATGTCCTCAGCGTCGACCGCTCCTACATCCTTTTTGACGAGTGGGCGGAAGGAAAAGACGCCGAGACGCTCACCACTGCTCGCGCCGGGGGAATCATCACGTTGACTCCGCGCACGCATCGCCAAACGCCGCTCACTGCTCGGGACCGTCATTCAGCCAGAATACGAACCCCAGCAGCTGAGCACTACTTCTCTGCGGGAGGCCCGCCTACGTCACGAAGGTTGCGGACAATGCGAGGGGTTCGAGGCGTCTCATTACCTATGCGCCTCGTATCCCATGGGTTTCGAGGCACGTAGGCTTTGAGACATGGGGATCGCTCGTGGGGTCCACCAGACTGGCGCGGTCTTCGAAACCGAGACTAACGTCTGCAAGTATTGACGCCATGATGCTAAACGGCGACGGCGGCCTACAGATCAGTTACGGAAGCCTTCAGCTCAGTGACGGAGCTCTCTGGTCGGGAGATCTTGAACACGATCGTCTGCCTGAGGAAGTCGCGGTCTATTTCGCGAAGAATGGCGATCCGGGCCAACGATACGGCGTGGCAAGTAACGAGCGCGCTCCCCAACACGTGTTGAGGAGACTGCTCGACGATCTCGAACCCGGCGTGTGGGGAAGTGTTCTGATGAACCGAGCCACGAGTACGGAGACGCTCGAAATTGCCGCTTCACTTCATCCTGATTCGGATGGCATCATCGGCAATCATCTCAATGCTTCAACGGAACGGATGAGACGCCTCAGAGGTAGCTATGTTGTCGGAGCTCAATTCGATGTCTTTTTCGAACGCGTTAGCGCTAGTGAAGCTGAACGGGCTCTCCTTCACAAAGCCATCGATGAACTCGACAATCGAGCCACACTGGGCGCAGCTTGGGACACCGTTCGTCCACCGCCGCAGATCGAATGAAGAGCGCCCAAATGCCAACCTGAATGAGGCCGAAGAAGTGTCCCCTGACCTTTCTGCCTCATAGCCCATGGCATACGAGACATTGAGCTCAGCCCGAAGAGGGTCGGTCGCTTTTTGAGGGGGTGTCCTGTGCACCCGAACTTAACGCCATCGACAGCTACGGAACTGACGCCCCATCCGCCCACGGCGGCTCGACGCTCACGATTTACTATGCGTCTCGTTGCGGCCCGACCTGAGATCGTTCCGGGTGCTTCGCATCCGGAAGTAGTCGGCCAGCAAGAATCCGCCGAATACGACGAGCGCACCAACAAACACTTCGCCTACAGGCGCTCCCGTCAACACCCAGTACAGGAACGTGCTTCCTGCCATGGCGGTGGCCCAGAGGATCGAGGTCAGGACTTTTCTTTGGTGGCGTTCCATAAGACGGACCATTTTCGTTGGGGTAGCTGATCTCAGCACTGTTGCCCTCTGAATCGGCATGAGTGCGCAAAGAGCCACTTCGGCACCTTGCACCGTTTGGCACTAGGTGAGCTTCTCGATTTTCCTTGTGACGTTGTTTCGCAAGCGGTGAAGCGCCACGATGAGGTCACGGGGGATGCTCACCACGACGGCGTTGGTGTGGTCTGCAGACACGTGCACGAGAATGTTCACATCGTTGAGGGTCGCGTCTCGTTCACCATACGCGGCACCCTGGGCGGCATCGTTGTCGACGCCGACCATGAGGATGTTGAACCCTTCTCTGTAGCTTCCAAGCTGGGGTGCTGGAGCATTGGTCTGCCCGACGCCGATGTCGATGGCATTATCATCGACCTTCTGACTGAAGTTCGAGACGGCAATGGCGGCCACCGAGGCCGTGCTGACGACTGCGACAGCCATCACCATCGCCATCCACCGCAGAAAGGTCGTGTACGGATTCGATCTTTTCAGACGCCCGTGACGCGCGATTCCCACAACTCGCGTGCTTCGTCTGCCGTTGTCAGCCACAGCGACCGGGTTCTCGTAGGCGCGGGTGCACCGGAGTCTGGGTTACCGTCCCGTTCCAGAAATCAGCTCTCATCGGGTCTGGGCGATGATCGCCTCAGCAACTGTGGCCGCTCCGTCGGATGCCACGCCAAAGAGCGTCTGGCCGAGAGTGAAATAGACAGGCGAGCGAGGCCCGTCCTCACGACGCGCCTGCAGCGCCGTCTCCCCTGCCACTGCTCCGTCGAGAACGATCGGTTCGAGCGCTGACGAGATGTCGGGCATCGTCGCCAGCTCCTCGATGAACGGGTCGAAGCCGCGTATGACGGTGATTTCAGTGTTCCCGAATCCTTCTGCGAACAGCTCGCACCTGAACACACCGATTCGCGCCTCCACAGCGTCGGCGAGTCCGTCGATGGTTTTCGCGCGCGAATCGACCAGGGTGTACTTCACCGACGCCCCGTCAAGCTGCAGCGCGTTCTCAATTCCCACCTGGTCGAGGCCACCGTCACAGCGTGCCTCGCCCTCGCGGAACTGACCCTTTGGCCAGCCCACTTGGTCAGCCGTCGCCGCGGTGATCGTCGCGAAAGTCGTTTCTGCGGCAGGCATCATTGCATCGAGGACGCCATCGAACGACGCACCCTCGAATCGGCTCCCACCACTGATGAGACCCGACGAGGTAACCCGCATGTCGACCCAGGCGGTCCCCACGGGAGCGGATATCCGCCATCCGGACTCGCCTGCGCTGGTTACCGCGTCGACCTGGCCGACTGTTCGGTGTTCCTCGGAGGGGACATCGCCTGCATACGGGGCCACCCAGTCGGCCGCCGCGTCGGGCAGCACCTCAACGCTCAAATACGCCCAATCGCCCTGTTCATCGCTGATGCCCACCTGTCCCGTTCCCGCTCGCCAGGAACAGGCGAGTCCGCCAGCTCCGGTGAGCAATGCGTGCTCGACGGCGTAGGAAGGCTGTACGGCCTCCACCAGCGCGGGCGTCACACCATCGGTGCCCGTGAGCGCCAGGACCGCGGCGTCTGGTGACAACAGATCCGCGCAGGTGAGCGGCGTTGTTGTGTCAATAGTCTCGGCCGCGACCTTCGAGGAGGCAGGGGCGCTTGCCGGCGCCACGGCCGCGCACGAAGCCAGCGAGGCGGTCAGCACAACGAGGACGGTGGAGGCAGCAAAGCGCAGAGATCGCATATCCCGACACTAACGGCGCACTGAGAGGGCCTGAGCAAAAGGAATGAGGTGACATTCGCTGAATCGGTGTCGACAGCGGGTGTCTCACTGGCTGAGACACAGCCAAGGGCCGCATGGAAGATCCAGCACCCCCAAAAACTGGGCTCACCCCGACAAGTCACCCGCGCACGGCGTTTGGACCACCAGGCTGCCTCGTAACTCGGGCGTGCCCAGCCGTGCTCAACGCCACATACTTGAGCCATGAAACGCACAGTCATGCTGCCAATGTTGGCCGTCCTCGCGTCCCTCGCCCTGACGGGCTGCGCACCCTCGGCCCCGGCGGCAGCGCGCGGCGCAGACACCCCCCTCGAACCAATCGACGCCTACGCTCTGTGCAAGGCTCAGACCCTGTCACTAGCCAACCCGGCTTCGCCTTCTGGCATATCGTGGGCCCCGTTTGAGAGTGCCGTCTCGTTGGTCCGCGACGACGGTGCAATCGGCATCTACATCGAAGCCACCAACGAGAACCGGGCCGAAGGAAGCGACGGGCGGGACATCGGCCTTTTCTGCAGGGTCGGCGGGACCATAGGAGAGCCCGACTGGCTCGGCTTCGGCGTTGGCTCGAGAGAGACAGACCGCGACTACATACTTGACATACTGTCAAGGACGGACCAGGCCTGAGCGTAGCCGGCGCGCTCTGCAGCGCTTGAGGACCCTCGAGCGGGGGGGCTCACTCCACTGCCGGCGGCGGCGCCAGTGCAGCAGCGATCAGGCCACGAATGTAGTCGTAGTCCGGTTCTGAAGGGTCGACCCCATTGTCCGGGACGAGCTCAACGGTGGCCATGGGGAGAGCCTTCGTCTTGCCGACCAGGTTGGTGAAATACCCCAACGCGCCTTGCGGGATGTCGGTCTTGACCACCTGCTGGCCGGCCGCTGCGATCCCCTGGAACTTGGTTAGCACGTTCGCGGGCGTGAACTGCGTGAGGATCGCCTGCTGCAGGACACGCTGACGGGCCATGCGGTCGTAGTCGCTGGAGCCGTGGCGGGCCCGTCCGTACCAGAGGGCGTTGAAGCCATCCATGTGCTGCTGACCCGGCTCCACCCAGCCTTCGACGTCGCTGAGATCGTCTTCCCGACCGCCGATGGGGAGCCGTTCGGCGACGTTGATGTCCACGCCGCCGAGCGCGTCGATGAGGTCGGAGAATCCTTGCATGTCGATGAGCGCGTAGTACTGAATCGTGAGACCGGTGACACCGCGTGCGGCGTCGCGCATCCCCTCGATACCGGGTTCGCTTCCCGCGGCCACGGCGTTGGGGTACATCTCCGGACTCTTTTGATCCACCTCGGTATAAATCGCGTTGAGCATGCACGCCGTCACATCACAGAAGTCCTCGTAGCCATAGCCGTTCGGGTACGCCGCGTTCAGCGGCGAGTCCTCCGGGAAGGGGACCAGGGTGAGATCCCGGGGCAGGCCGATGCTGACGGCCTGCCCCGTCTCGGCGTCGATGCTGACCACCGACATGCTGTCCGGGCGCATACCGTCTCGGTCAGGACCAGAGTCCCCGCCCAGGAGCAAGATGTTGTAGCGGCCGTCGACCGGCGGCTCTGACGGTGCCGTGATGAACATCGTTGAGAGGACCCCGCTTGCCGTTGTGGCCACGTAGGCGCCGTACCCGGACGAGCCGGCCACGACGATCATGACGATCGTCGCCAGCCCTGCAATGTAGGGCCGAGCCTTGGGGAGAATCCTCACCAAACGCACCAGGCGAAGGGTGTCAAAGGTCAGGATTACCCACAGCAGGCTGTAGAACAACATCACCGCGGCCAGGGCCCACAGGCCGATCGTATTGGTGGCCACGGTGAGCACGAGATCGGGATTGACCTTGTACACCACGCCGGCCGTTGCCAGCAGCGCGAGGAAGCTCAGAGACGCGCGCAGGCCGAACCGGCCGAGGCCGCGGCTACCAGCGAGCACCTGCGCAGATCCCGGCATCAGGATGTTCAAGACCACGAGCCACCACGCTCGACGCGTCATGACAGGTCGAGAGCCCGGATCTGGATAGCGAATCGGACTGGAAGACCCGACAGAGAACACGTGTCCCCTTCTCACTTGCATCTCAGAAGCCAAATTAGCGCCGTGGACGCAACCGCCCCCTAGGACCCCCACCCCGCGAGCACCGAGCACACACGTTACGCCTTATGAATCGAACGAATGCCGGAACCGACCGGTGACAGAGCACTTCCGTCCAAGATCACTCCCCTATTGGGGGCATACATGCCGAGGCCCTACCGGGAGCACCGGCTGTTGGCAGCCCACGAAGTGCACGAAGCGGCAATACCATCAACATTATGAGATCTCCCGCCCAGACCTACGGCACCGCCGTTCTTGTGTTGGTCCTAGGCGCCGGTCTCTCCTCATGCACAAACCTCATTGGCAAGCTGCGACGACATCATGCCGGGGAAGCTGGCTCAGGACCTTTTCGGGAGGTCCGCCGAGGTGGTGCAACTGCACACAAGTGAGCCTGACGCTGTCGATCCCCTGGTCGACAGAATGGTCAGCGATGGCATAGCCTGCGGTGGCCTTATCAACGATGTCGTGATCCTCGATGGTGCCGTGTACGTTGGCCAGCTTGCCATGGATGAGGATCAATGGGCGGTGACTAAGTCAGAGTTTGCTGCCGACGGTCACGACGTGGTCGATGAAATCGTCGAAGGATGGGTGTACGTGTCTAAGCCCGGCGATGATCCGACAATGGGCAGTGGTTTCGCCTGGCGAGACGGGGTGCTCTACTACGTACAGAATCCCTTCGTGCTCGCGCTGCTGCCACCCTTCGCGTCAGAATTTGCCGAGGCTACGCCTCTGTCCTGAAATGCTGAGCAACGTCACGGGCGACGGCCCCTGCGGCCGCCCTAAAGAGAGACGGACTTCTGCGTGCAATTCGGTTCTATCCCGGAAGGAACTCACCATGGTGGAAGCCTCAAAGACTGGTAAATCCGGCTGGCGTCGACACTTCGATATTCCTTACGTGCAGGGCGCCGCGTTGATCCTTTTGGGAATCATGATCCTCTTCCAAGGTGCCGGCAACCTATGGATCATCCTGATCGCGGGGATCATGTTTGCGATCGCAGGTGTCGGACTCACGGTACACACGCAGAGTCGCAACGACGATATTTAGCTCTCGTCGTGGGATATGCGACGACACCGCACGCCCCGCGGGCAGAGCGCTGAGCTGGGTTGAGGGAGCATCTTGTGCTTCTGGCGGTCTTCTACCTGCTGTCCTCGCGGCGGCGGCTCAACCCATCCGCTGCTCGGGATCTTCAAGGCTCCGACCCGGAACTCGCTCGAGCCATGTCGGACGTGCGAGCCGACATCGAGCGGGGCCAGCGAGGGCTCTGAAGTCTCGCAGCCGCGACGGCATGAGCCGATGCCGCCAGGATGCCTCATAAAGGAGAGCGTCGTTAACCGGACGGCCAATTCACTTCGAGCTTTCGAATTCGTTGAAGATTGCTTCAAGGGCGCTGAGAGCACCTCGTGACTCGTCGTCCTTTTGGTCGAATGTCCCCGCATAGGTAGAAAGCGTCTTCCATAGCGCCCAGCCCCGCCCACGCGCCCACGCCGGAGCGTCGATATCCAGCTGGTTCCGGAACACATTTCGACCCTCCGAGGTCAGTAGTGTCCAGGCTCCCGCAAGATCGCAGGATGGATCACCCACACCGCAGGTTCCAAAGTCTATGACGGCCGCCAACCGGCCATCGACGAGCAACAGGTTGCCCTGAGCGATGTCGCCGTGGAACCACGCTGGCGCACGATCCCAAGGAGCGCTCAAAGCTGCGCCCCAAATGTCCTCCGCTAGCCCGACGTCGATTCGGCCCTCAAGAACACTCAGCGCGTTTCGTAGTGTCGCGTCAAAAGTGCGCAGTGAGCCGCCGCGGAACCAATTATGCGTACCAGGGCGGGGTCCGCCGGTGGGGTCTATCTGTTGCAACGCTTCGAGGAAGTCGGCGAGGTCCTCAGCAAACCGAAGCGGGTCGGCAACGCGATCGGCGGCGGCCGTCTCTCCGTCGAGCCACGCGTAAACGGACCACGAAAACGGATAATCCTCGCTCGGGCGTCCCTTCCCCAGAGGGGTCGAAATGGGCAACGGGAGTTGGCCGGCGATCTGAGGGAGCCAATGCTGCTCCTTCTCCACCGCGAGGGCATACTCAGCCGCGCTAGGTAGTCGGACCGACATTTCCGGGCCGAGATGGAATGTCCAGTTGTCCCATCCGCCGAGGGCGACCGGCGTGACAGGGAGGGCGGACCACTGGGGAAATTGTGTTGCGATGAGCCGCTGCACTAGTTCGCTGTCGACAGTGACACGGGCAGGCAGGGGTCCAAGGTCATGCCCGCCGCTCATGCTGCACATCGTAATCAACACCTTTGCTCGCGCGTGATTGAGCCCGGTGCGTTTGCACGCGATCCGACTACTGACGCCCATGCCGCTCGTGCGTGACGTCCGTCATCGGGCTCAGGTCCGTTAATTGGCGAGCCACGAGGGGTCGGAAAAGAGTTCTTGCAGCTCTTGGACAAGGCGAGCGGTGTGGAAACCGTCAGCGGCCGCATGATGCACCTGAATGGCGACGGGCATCATGGTTCGCCCCCCAGACTCCCTGTACCGACCCAGGGTGAATATCGGCAGAAGATGCTTCCAGCCGTCGCGTATCTGCAGGCTGAACCCCGTGAACGACGTCCACGGAACGCTTGATATATCAAACACATTTGCGGGCATGTCTGGTTGCGGCTGAAACGACGTGGAGGTGCGGTATCTGGCCAAGACGTCGGCCGCGTGTTCATGGAAGGTGAAGAAGTCGGCGTGAAAAGGAGACCAGACGTTGGAGAACGTCTCTCGCTCCGGGTTGAAGACGGTGAATGCAGGGTGAACGATGTCCCAGGTCGCGGGGATCTTCTCATCGGTGAGAGCCATCCGGAACTCGACGTGTCTATTCACTACTGAGGCGATGGCCCATACCTGCGCGATATAGCTCTTCCATGGACGGACACGAAGCGCCGCTACCAACTCTGTGACGTCGAGTTCGACCGTGATGGCATAAGTGCACTCGACGCGGGTGAGGTAGTGCTCGAAGTGCTCCCGCCGAGGCCAATTGTGCATATCGATCGCACGTGTATGTGTCATGCTCTCGAGCCTAAGTCGGGTAGGCAGCTCCACCGGTCCGCTACGTGGTCGGCAGCGTCGGGCCGGCCTTCGTCTGGCTGTTGGGGGCTCTCTCTTTCTCCGCACCCGGCGGCCAACGCCGCGCAAGGGGTGTGTGTGCCGGCCCGCAGCACTCTGGGCAGGTGACGCCAGGGCGCAATAGGGTGGGCGGATGAACTGTGACGGTGTTGTTGGCGGGACGACATGAGCAGGATGCCGTGAATCCGAGGGGCAGCGCGATACTGAGTCTGAGCGTCGGCTTCGTTGCATCCGTTTTTGCGGGAAGTGGCTTTCTGCTGGGACTGGTGCGGGAGGACCTGCATTTCCAGTGCAGTTTCCATCACATGGGCAGCGATGATCCTGGCTCGTTCTATTGCGCAGACGGCATCGGTTACATCGGTGTTGGAGTGGCCACGTATGGCGTGTATGGCGTTATTCTGCTGATCGCTCTCGGTATCGCCATGGCGGACTTGAAGTCGTCGGGAATACAGTCGCGGCTCATGGCAGGCATCTCAATTTTGCCCATCGCCATGTTCAGCTGGTCCACCTGGTACGCGACAAGCACCCGTCCTATCGATCAGGCGCCGGGCGCCAACTACTGGGTCCAGCCCCTTCTGCCCGTGACGGCAGTCTTAGTCACTGCCGTGATCGTCATCCTGGCAGCCGGGCTTATTCCTCGACCACGGTTACGCACCGCCGGATTCCGAGTGGCAATGGCACTGTTCATCGCGGCTGCGCTCATTCAGCCTGGCAGTCTCTCGGCCGTCGCCGTCACCCTCGGGACATTGGCTGCGGCAGTGTGTCTCGAGTGGCGAGTGCCAGACGAGGTCGAAACCCCCACGGTCACGTCCGCCAAGAAATTCCTCTAAGACAAACCGCACCACCCGACAGCAATGGCATAGCCCCTGTGTGGTCTCTCAAGCCACCTGCCCCCATCCCGTGGATTTCGAGACAGTGGAGTGGACGGATAATCAACGCAAACGGCCCATTGCCCCTGTTCTGGGGCGAGGGTGGTCACTGGTTCCCCAGTAGGTTTCAGGTGGACTCCCTGGAGCGGGTCTAGCGGTGTTCCAGGCCCGACCATCTTGGCTATTCGGATTGGGGTTGCCCACATCCGCTGATAGGGGTGAGATCGTGGATCTGTTGACCATAGCGATGCTCGTACTGCTGATCGCAGTTGTCGCGACCCTCATAACTACGCAGCTACGCCGCAACAAACGGCAAGCGGAACAGCCGCATGTTGCCCCACTCCCCCGTCCGGGAAAACGAACACCCTGGCGATCGTCGCCTTCGTGCTGTCCTACTTCCTCAGCGGTGTACGCCATCCCCCGCTACCTCTCGGCCGGCGAATGGTAATTCGGCCAAGGATGTTCCAGCACAGCAACGTCATCCGTCCGCTCCTCATCGTGCCACTCCTCGCTGTTGTGCTCGCCGGGTGCGCCCCGTCGAACGCCCCGGCGACGGTCAAAACCGCGGCGCCGACTGCCAGCTCGACGCCGACGCCGGACACAGGCCTGCCTGCCGACGATGAGTTCCCCTTGACGACGCCGGCACCAACACCGCTCGCAGAACCCGGCACCCTCACCGCCGACGGCGCTTACCGGCTGTGCATGGATGCCTCAGCCCAGAATCAGATCGAGTTCAACACTTCCTCCACCGTCACTGGTGCACCCCGCACCCGCGCCGACTACGAGAACGCCCCCTTGGCCGACTCCACAGTGATCGACCGGGGAGACGGCTACTTTTTCGTCTATTCGGATCTGACCGATCACAGCGCGGCAGCGGACATCTCCGAAGCCGGCGTATCGTACTGCCTCGTCGGCGGAACGCTCAGCGAACCCCTCTGGGAGACTTACGGCTTGGTCGAGCGCAATTACGGCGAGACCCTCGATCCGTACGCACCGTTCTCCAGCATGGAGTGACCTTCATCCGCGCTGACAGGCAAGGGAGTGTCGCCGTCACCAACCGCCACGCGTCGGAGTATGGCCCTGTCGGGCGTCGTCTGGCATGGCCATTTCGGCCCGCAGCCCCAGGAGCCGGATCGGACGGCCCGCTTCGATTCCGGTCGCGAGGTCCAGGGCCCCCGCGAGGATTTCGTTGCCATCGGATGTGCCCTGGATCTTCCTCGCGCGGGTCGTGGTGACGAACGGCGCATAGCGAATCTTGAGGGTCAGCCCGATGACGGGCCGCCCTTCGGGCAGGACATCCTCGAACACCCGCGCCGTCAGCTCACGCACGGCGTCGTCCACCTGGGCAGGGTCGGTCAGGTCGCGTTGGAAGGTGGTCTCCCGGCTATGCCCGCGGGCGACCCACGGGGTGTCATCCACAACACTGGCACCGTCCCCGCGTCCGAGTTCCGCGTACCACGGCCCCATCTTGGGCCCGAACTCCAGGACCAGGTCCTGGGGGTCGGTCGCGGCGAGTTCGGCGACGGTGTTGATACCGAGTTTCGCCAGCCGGCCAGACACTTTGCTTCCCACGCCCCACAGATCCTTGGTGGGCCGGCTGCCCAAGACACCGAGCCAGTTCCCGGCCGTGAGACGGAAGACGCCGGCCGGCTTGGCAAAACCGGTGGCGACCTTGGCGCGGACCAGAGTGTCGCCGATGCCCACACTGCACCGCAGCAGGGTCCGCTCCAGTACAGCGGCCTGCACTTGCCGGGCGTAGATTTCCGGATTCTCGGTCTTTATGCCGACAAAGGCTTCATCCCAACCCAACACCTGCACGGTGGCTCCGGGCTGCGCACGCAGGGCAGCCATCACAGTTTCCGACGCCGCGAGGTACGCCTCCTGATCAACCGGCAGGATCACGGCGTCGGGCACCTTGCGGGCCGCAATACGCAGGGGCATCCCGGAGCCCACTCCAAACGCCCTGGCTTCGTAAGAGGCGGTCGACACCACCGCTCGTTCCGTGGGGTCACCCCGACCGCCGACGATGACCGGCCGGCCCGCAAGTTCCGGTCGTCGGAGCACTTCGACCGCCGCAATGAACTGGTCAAGATCGACGTGCAGTATCCAGGGGATTCCGCTCACGCCGCCAGTCTGCCCCGACCTCGTCGAGAGTGTCACTCTTCACGGACGAACTCGATCGAATCGAAGACGGCGCGCGCCTCTTCCGTCAACTCGTCAGTGACCGATTGGAACTCACCCACCGCAAAGAGAGCGAGCTCACCATTCAGGTCGAGCACCCGCTCGGTCTCGCGTTCGGTCACCATTGAGTACCCGCGTGTGCAGTCGGTGGCCTGTTCCGACCAGAGGCAGACGTGTTCCTTGCCGCAGTCGTTGATGTTGATGCCGCTCTCGACGGAGTAGTCGAACTCAAAGCCTGAATAGTCGCCCATCACGACCTCAACCGGCGGTGTGGTCTCCGTTGAAGCCTGCGCGGTCATCGCAGCGACAAAGGCCTCAGGCGACGGGTCCACGGCGACGAGCGCGTCCTGCCAGGCGCAGGCATCCGTCGGCACATAGCCGGGGCTCAGGAAATTCACGAAGACCTCCCAATCCTTCAGGACACCCCAGCCGAAGGATTCCCAGCCGTCTGGAACGGTGACCTCGAAGGGTGCTGTGAAGCCGTAGACGACGTAGGTGCCGGCGTCGATGGCACCGGTCGCCGGCAGCGGTTTGGTCGTTTCAGTCTCCGCGGTCGGTGCGGGGGTGGGCCTCTCGGCCGCTGCGGTGCAGGCCGCGAAACCGGCGCACGCCAGCAGGGCGACCACGACACCCGCCAGCGGCGAACGCGTCGGATGAGTGGCGCCTGAGCGCCGGGATGATGTCCACATGTCTGATCCTTCCGTTCGGACCGTGCAGCGAGATGGCTGCAAAGTCAGTAAAGGACGCGCCGATATCAGCTGCATACCGGAAGCCCAGCCGGCCGGTATCGGCCCGATATCGGCCGTCTTGACTGATGTCGGAGGCGAGCGCACAGTGGCGTCATGGAGATACGCGTCCTTGGATCGCTGACTCTTGACGACGGTCGGATTCCTCTTGCTCCGCGCGATCGTGCGGTGATGAGTGCGCTCACGGTCCGCCTCGGTGAATCCCTGTCGGTCGAGTCCCTCGCGGCGGCGCTCTGGGGCGACAACTTGCCCGCGTCGTGGTCGCACATCATTCCTGGATGCATCATGCGGTTGCGCCGGCTGATCGCACCGGCACAGATCGAGACCACCGCACTCGGATACCGGCTGTCCGCAGAGCACCTCACGGTCGACGCCGATCAGTTCGAGCGACTCGTTGCGCGGGGCACTCAGCAACTGGAGCTCGGTGAACCCGAGCGTGCCACGCATACGTTTTCGGAGGCGCTCGCGTTGTGGCGAGGTGAGCCCTTCGTCGACCTCATTGACTGGGCGCCGGCAGAAATCGAGTCCGGTCGTCTCGAGGAGATGCGGTTGGGGGTCGAGGAGCTTCTCCTCGACGCACGGCTCCAGGCCGGCGAGGTTCAGGAGGTCGCCGCATTGGCGCGCGCCCGCGTCGCCGAAGCTCCACTGCGGGAGCGACGCTGGGTGGTGCTGAGCGTGGCGCAATATCGCCAGGGGCGGCAGGCGGAGGCCATCGCCACCGTACGCAGGGCGCGAGGGCTTCTCGCTTCCGAGCTGGGGCTGGATCCGTGCACGGAGCTCGCTGAGCTGGAACAAGCTATCCTCCGGCAAGATCCATCCCTACTGTCCGACCGAGTTTTCCGGCCCGGGAGTACCGAGTGTCCGTACTTCGGTCTGCCTCACGCGCGCGTGGAGGACGCCGAGCGGTACTTCGGTCGCGAGCGGGAGCTGTCCGGGGCGCTGCGAGCGCTCGACGAACACGGCGTGCTGCTCGTCACCGGCTCATCGGGTGTCGGCAAATCCTCGTTCGTCAGGGCGGGGATCGGCGCGGAGATGATCGCCCGCGGCAGAGAAGTCGCCATCGTGACGCCCGGCGAGCATCCGATCGATGCACTGCGCGATGTTGGTCTCACGCCCGGAAACTCACTGCTCATCGTTGATCAATGCGAGCACGCGTTCGCCGCGGACGACCCCGCCGAGATTCGGGAGTTCTTCGGCGCCCTGCAGCGCATGGTCTACCGTGGCCTGCTCGTCATCGCGATCCGCGCAGACCGTCTCGGCGACTTGGCCGATCACGACGGCTTTGCCGGGATCATTCAGTCGCACATGCTCATGCTCACCGCGCTCGGCCCCGACGGGCTCCGGGCCGTGATCGAAAAGCCCGCGGAGCAGGCCGGGCTCATCCTGGAGCCGGGCCTCGTCGAGATCCTCGTCCGCGACGCCGATGGGCGAAACCTTCCGCTGCTGTCCCACGCCCTGCGCCAGGTGTGGGCACGGCGTGAGGGCCGCGTCCTGACCGTCGACGCCTATCGGGCTTCCGGTGAGATTAAGGGCGCCGTCGCGAAGACGGCTGAAGAGGTCATCGCCGCGCTCCCGGCTGAGGACAGGCATTTGCTGCGCGACATCCTCCTCCGACTCGTCGAAGCATCCGCGGACGGTGCGGTCGTAGCTCGTCGGATTGAACGCTCACGGATTTCGATCGACGACGCCCACGCGAGGATCGTCGATCGGTTGGTCGATGCGCGCCTGCTCACCACCGACGAGGAATCGGTGCAGTTGTCGCACGAAGCACTCGCACGGGAATGGCCCCGGTTGAAGGACTGGCTCGCGGACGATGTCGAGGGCCAGCGGATCATGCGACACCTTGGAGCCGCGGCCGCCGCCTGGGATGCGATGGGACGACCCGAAAGCGAGCTCTATCGCGGCGGGCGGCTGACGGCGACCCAGCACTGGAGGGACGCGGCCGATCCCGCACTCACGCCGGTCGAGCGAGACTTCCTCAACGCGGCGGCTGAGCAGGAGTCCGCCGGGCTCGAGGCCGCCCAAAGGCAACTGCGGACAGAGCGCCGGATGGTGCGACGTCTGAAATGGGTGTCGGCCGGCGCTGCGGGTCTCGCGATCCTCGCTGTCACGGCGGGCCTCATCGCGGGCTTCCAGACGAACCTCGCGGGCGAGCGTGCGACGGTTGGGGAGGCACGCCGCGTCGCCGCGTCGGCGCTCGAGGAGCCGCACTTCGATCGCGCGCTGCTGCTCGCGGTCGAGGCCATCCAACTCTGGGACAGTTCCGAAACACGTGTCAATCTTGTGCGGGTCTTCGCGCGCGCGCCCCGCTTGACGAGCATCATTCGTATCCAGGAAGACGGTGTGGCTGCGAAGAGCATGTCGGTCGCGGAGAACGGGACTCGAGCAGCGGTGATCGATAGCGATGACGATGTGCGCCTCTTCGATCTTGACAGCCGCTCGCAGCTCGGCGAGTACGGCCCCTTCGGCGGGAACGTGGTGTCATCGGCCGTCGACCCCGCTTCGGGCACCGTCGCGTACAGCGCGACATCGGACCTGTGTAGCGTCCTCCCCTGCCCTAGTGGGCGAACGGGAACGGTGGATCTCGCGGACGGAGGACGCTCGTCCGTGACGACCTACGCAGGCCTGGCTGGGACAGCGGCGGATGTCGAGTACTCCGCCGACGGATCCCTGTTCGCGGCGCTCGCGGCGACACGCCCGTTCGAGCCGTCTGGGAGTGTCGCCCTGTGGCGAGGCGGAGCAGAGAACCCGTCCGGCCCGACAATCCTGAGTTTGGACGTGAGCGGGTCAGAGCTCGCCGCCCCAATCGGGTGGGTCGGCCAGTTCGGCGCGGTGAAATTCTCGCCGGACGGTTCGCGGCTGTACGCCAGCCGATTCGGACCGACCGTGGTGTACGAGACGGCATCGGGTGCCGTGCTGGATCGGATCGCCGGAGCCGGGATTCTGGCCGTCAGCCCGGACGGCCGTCGGATCGCGGTCCGGGATGGCTTACTCGCGGCGCGCATCGTCGACTCGACCGGGGGCGTAGCGCCCGTCACCGTCCCGCTGACTGACTTTCCATCGGTGGCCGATTTCAGCCCTGACGGCAGTCACCTCGCTGTCGCCGCCGGCACCGGCGTCGTGGTGTTCAAGACCGAGACCGGAGACGTTGCGGAGTCGCTTCGTAATCACGAAGGCGCGGTCACCGCGGTCGAGTACCGGCCGACCGGTGAGCTGGTGGCCGCCGGGGAGGACGGCGCGATCATCACGTGGGACCTCGGCGACTGGTCGGCGGGTTTTCGCACCGACCAGTTCGTCGTGCGGAGGTCGGCCGGTGCGGAGAGCAGCGAACGCACCCTGGCTCTTGAACGATCCGATGGGAGTACGCAGGTGGTCATCGCCGACCCGGCGGCCTGGGAGGAACGCGCGTGCCAGGTCGCGGGACGGGTACTGACCGAACAGGAGTGGGGGGAGCTCCTGGGCGCTCGGCCCTACACGCCGGCATGCCGCGATTGATCCCTCACGGACTGGGTCGGACACACACCGAACAGCTGCAAGCCATGCGGGACGGCCAGCTGAGCTGGAGCGTCAGGGTATTGCCGTCATCTACGACTAACCGCGCCAGAATGCAATGGGTTGGCTAGCCGATCTCTGCCGCGTACTCTGGCAAAAAACAGGAGGAATAGCAGTGATGGCGAATGATCCGTTCCTGATGGCATCGGATGCCCTGTCCGATAGCGGAGCCCGGATCTCCGAGCTTGCCCGTCCATTCCTGCGGTTTCTGCCCATTTCTGGCGCCTCGATCTCGACCTTCGGATCGTTTCTTGGCGCCGAAACGATTTCAGCCACGGATGCCCGCGCCGGGCGTGTGGATGAACTGCAATTCGACCTCGGTGAAGGTCCGTGCTGGGACGCATTGGTCAACCGGGAACCTGTTCTCGAACCCGACCTTGCCTCCACGACCAGCGTCTCCTGGCCGACCTTCCTGGACGCCATTCGTGAGGAGGAGATCGGGGCGATCTTCGCCTTTCCGCTTCTCTTCGGCCCGCTGGAGATCGGCGCCGTTGACCTGTACTCCATAGCCCCGGTCTCCCTCACCCCCGAGCAACAGGGGCAGACGCTCGCCCTCTCAGCCCTGGTCAGCCGGATTATCCTGCGCCACGCCATCAGCACCGACAGCATCCCCGACGATACGACGACATTCTCACGGCGACTCATCCATCAGGCGACGGGCATGGTCCTAGCCCAACTCGGAACGACCGCCGAGGACGCACACCTGATCATCCAGGCGCGGGCCTTCGCCGAGAATCGTCCGATGCGCCAGATCGCCCAGGACGTCATCGAACGGCGGATCCGCTTCACCGCGCTGACCAACACGGGCCGATCTCATGAATGAAACGACCCGCCTCGAATTGCTCTTTGATGCCTTCGCCACCTTCGCGGACACCCTCGTTGTCGGATATGACGTCCTCGAGCTCTTGCAAACCCTGGTGGAGACCTGCCGCGATCTCCTCGACGTCGATTCCGCCGGAATTCTCCTGGCCAATGCCGCAGACAAGCTCGAGGTCGTCGCCTCCACCAGCGAGGCGAACACCCTCGTGGAAGTGATGCAAATCGACGCTGACGCGGGGCCCTGCCTGGAGTGCTTCCGCACCCGTACCGTGGTGTCGTTGCCGGACATCGACGTCGGTTCCTCCCGCTGGGCAGCGTTCTGCGACACCGCCCGCTCCCAGGGCATCCACTCGGTCTACGCCATCCCCCTGCGACTCCGGGAGACGACAATCGGCACATTGAATCTCATGCGGAACGAGCGCGGGGAGCTCAATCAGTACGATATCCGGGCCGCACAGGCCCTCGCCGACGTGGCGACCATCGGCATCCTGCAGGAGCGCACCATCCGTGATGCCTCAACGCTTCGCGATCAGCTGCAGAAAGCTCTCTCGAGCCGGATCATCATCGAGCAGGCCAAGGGCGTCGTCGCGGAAACCGCAAATGTGTCGATTGAGATGGCTTTCGACCTCATTCGCCGACACGCCCGTTCGCACCAGACGTCCCTGAGCCTGGTCGCGCAAAGTCTCGTCGCCCGGGAGCTCAGCCTCTGATCCAACTGCGCGAGACTGGGCACATGTCTGATCTCACTCTGCGCGGCGGCCTCGGCAGCCATGTTGAGGCCGAAATCGACGTCAAACGATCCAGATTCCTCTGCAGTCTCGTCAGGATCGACACCGAGGATGCCGCGCGTGCGGCGATCGACGAGGCACGCAAGAAGCATTGGGGCGCTCGCCACCACTGCTCGGCATTCGTGATCGGGCCGCGGGGCACCCCCGATCAGGTGCGCCGCTCGAATGACGACGGGGAACCATCCGGAACCGCGGGGCGCCCCATGCTGGAGGCGCTGTCGGGACGCGGATTGGTCGACTGCCTGGCTGTCGTCACTCGGTACTTCGGTGGCACGCTCCTCGGTGCCGGCGGTCTGGTGCGCGCCTACTCGGACGCCGTGACCACCACCATCGATCGGGCCCAGTCCCTCGGGGCGCTCGTGGAACGCGAACGCCGTGAGTTGTTCACGCTCACCCTCCCCCATACGGATGCGGGCCGCATCGAGGCCGAGTTGCGCCAGCGCGGTGTGCTCATCCTGGGCACGGACTATGGGCAGGACGCCGTGCTGCACATCGCCGATGATGACGCCGAGCGGCTCGCCGCGATCGTCGCCCACGTAACGGCCGGAGGCGAACACCTGGAAAGCCTCGGCCACGAATGGGTCGACGTCGAACCCGCCTGACACCCCGCCGGGGCAACAGAGGCCTACAGTGGGCTGCATCGCGCCGAAGGGAGATCATATGTCCGGTCGGATTCACATCGACCACTTCACCACCCTCGACGGGGTCGCCCAGGCTCCCGGCGGTCCCGACGAAGACACGGATAGCGAATTCGCGTTCGGCGGGTGGCAGGCGCCCCTGCTCGACGACACCGTCGGCGCCCAGGTCAACGCCGGGATCCAGGCCATGGACGCGCTGCTACTTGGGCGGCGTACCTACGACATCTTCGCGGCGTACTGGCCTCATCAACTCGACGGGCCCGCCGCCGGAATCGCCCGCACGTTCGACTCGATCCCCAAGTACGTGGCGTCGCGGGGCTCGCCGGAACTCGGCTGGCGCGACTCGCACCTGCTCGGCCGCGATCTCGCCCGGGAGCTGACCGCGCTGCGCAAGCGGCACCGGGAAATCCACGTGATCGGAAGCATCGATTTCGCCCGCACCCTGGTCGCCGATGGCCTGTTCGACCAGCTGAACCTGTGGGTATATCCGATCGTGGTCGGGGCTGGCAAGAGACTGTTCCCCGACGACGGACCCCCGATGGCCCTGGAGCTGCTCGGCGCCGAGCCGGCCTCGGAGAAGGGAGCGGTTCTCCTCCGGTACGGTCCGACGGGTTCGGTGCCGGCGACGGGCGACATGAGCCGAGAGGATCTCGACACCTGATGCCAGCGGCAAGGGTGCGACCAGCGCGCGTCATCCGGGCCCTTGACCACACGATGTTCGATCGTGTGGGCCGGCCCACGTCGGCCCGGTTCGATCGATCCATGGTCGGCCTGTCCTCGCTTGCCGATCACGGAAAGCTCTGGGCGGCAGCCGGCGCCGTCCTGGTGGCAACCGGCAACCGGTCCGCCGCCGCGCGCGGCATCACAGCGCTCAGTATCGCGAGCCTCACCGCCAACCTCTTCGGCAAGCAGTTTTTCGGCGGATCACGCCCCCTGCTCAGTCGTGTTCCCCGTCGTCGTCGGCTTCCGCGGCCACCTACCTCGGCGACGTTCCCCTCCGGCCACAGCGCCAGCGCCTTCGCCTTCGCGGTGGGGGCGTCGCTTGATGACCCCAGGCTCGCCATGGTGTTCGTGCCGATGGCCGTGGCCGTGGCGTATTCCCGTCTACACACCGGCTCACACTGGTTTTCCGACGTGGTCGGTGGAGCCCTGCTGGGGACGGCCATCGCGGCGGCCGAC
The DNA here is from genome assembly GCF_004402305.1 of Cryobacterium sp. TMB3-10. Taxonomy (NCBI): domain Bacteria; kingdom Bacillati; phylum Actinomycetota; class Actinomycetes; order Micrococcales; family Microbacteriaceae; genus Cryobacterium; species Cryobacterium sp. TMB3-10. The sequence goes on from NZ_SOGH01000018.1 coordinate 36,182, forward strand.
GCCGCCCTCCACCGCCGTCGGGCAGCGTTGTGACCGGCGAGGGGCTCCGACCTGCGCCCACCGGCGCCGGCCTGTTCCTCGTGATCAATCCGCACTCCGGCCAAACCAAGCGACGGCCGGACCCGAAACCAATCCTGGACAGCGAAATGCCCGACGCCGTTGTGCATGTCCTCGGCAAGGGCGAGCGCATCTCCGACGTGATGCGTGCTGCCGTGGGCTCGACCACCCCGCCCACCATCCTGGGCGTGTACGGCGGCGATGGTTCCGTCGCCGCAGCGGCAGAGGTCGCGTCCGAGACCCACCTGCCCCTGCTCGTGTTGCCGGGTGGCACTCTCAACCACTTCGCGCTCACGGTCGGGATTCCCGATCTGGCGACGGGCATCGCTGCCGCGCAAGCAGGAACCGGATCCGCGGTTGACCTCGCAGAAATCGACTTCGGCGATCGCGGCAGGGTCCTCGCGCTCAACACCCTCAGCGTGGGCGTGTACCCCCGGTTCGTCCAGTTCCGCACCAGGATGGAGCCCACCATCGGCCGGCCGTTGGCGACACTCGCCGCCGCGCTACGTGCCGCATTCACTGCCGCGCCCCTCGACGGCAGTCTTGACGGCCAGGAACTTCGCGTCTGGTCGATGTTCATCGGAGTCGGGCGCTACGCCCCGCCCCGAGGCGCCCCACTGAAACGGCAGGGATTCGACGACGGGGTCCTGGATGTCCGGATCCTGCGCTCCACAGCCCGATCCCGCGGACGTGGGTTCCTCTCCCTACTGTCCAGCCGGACCCGCAGTCGCACCGACCACGGTCCGGAGCCGATGTTCCACGCTCCACGGCACAGCCTCGTGTTCACGCGAACGGCAATCACCCTGCGGTCCAACACCGACAGCGCCCAGTTCTACGCGCATGACGGGGAAGTTCAGAAGGCGCCACCGTTCATCCCCGGCGGTACGCGCGCGGTGACCGTGCGCGTACTACCGGCGGCAATCGAGATCTACCGCCCGTGAGAACGCTGAGTATCCGCGCCACTAGGACCTTTGTCGCTGGGACCGGCGACCGGTCGGCAGCACGCTGGAGACATGATCCGTTCACGATTCGCAGCGAGCCTTGGCACGCTAGTCCTCCTTGTCTCCGTCGCGGCCTGCTCCAGCGGCGGCGAGAGCACCCCCACACCGACCGCTCCGGACAGCCCGGTCGGGCTGGGCGTGGATGCCGAGTCGATGCTCGCCGAGTTCGACATCGCGGCGCCCGCCAACGTGGAGGACCTCATTGAGCAGCTCCAGTCGCAGCCACTGGCCGAGCGCCCGGCCGGCCTGATGGCCTCCGTGCGGGTCAACGAGCTACTGCTCTCCAGCGGGGACGACGAGGTGGGCGTCCCCCTCCCGACCGACGACTTCCACCTCTCCGTCGCGCCCTATCTGAACGACACTCACGACTGCTACTTCCACTCGCTGACGACCTGCGTCGGGGAACTCGCCGACGAGGAGCTGCAGGTGACGATCACCGACGACGCCAACAACGAGGTGTTCCTCGACGAGACCGTCACCACGTTTGAGAACGGATTCTTCGATGTGTGGCTCCCGGCCGGGCGCGAGCTCACGATGCGCATCGACGACGGTGAGAACACCGCGGAGGTGCCGGTCGGCACCGGCACGGACGATCCCACCTGTGTCACCACCGTGCAACTGAGTTGACCGTCCGTGCGCGCTCCGAGTTGCTCTCGCCGCACCACGCGCACCAGACTGGAAGCACCGGATCGCTATTGAGTTTTCCGCCTGTGGCTAAGGAGCTCACCATGACCGAACCGAACGACGCACGCGTAGGCCTGTACATCGACTTCGACAACATCGTCATCTCGCGCTATCAGCAGCTGCACGGCCGCAACGCCTTCCAGCGCGACGGCATCCGCAACTTCGACAAGACGAGCCGGGATGCCGACCCCGAGGTCGCCGGCCGGCTGGCCGCCGCGACGGTGGACTTCAACGCCATCATCGACTTCGCCGCATCCTTCGGCACGCTGGTCGTCAACCGCGCATACGCCGACTGGTCGGTGCCCGTGAACGCTAGCTACCAGCGCCAGCTGATGTCCCGCGCGGTGGACCTCACCCAGCTGTTCACCACCACCACCCGGGGAACGAAGAACGGCGCCGACATCCGTCTGGCCGTCGACGTGGTCGAAGACCTCTTTCGGCTGCCCGATCTCACCCATGTCATCATCATCGCCGGTGACTCCGACTACATCGCCCTCGCCCAGAAGTCGAAGCGGCTGGGCCGCTTCGTCGTCGGCATCGGTGTCGCCGGGTCCACCAGCACCTCTCTCGCGGCCGCGTGCGACGAGTTCGAGGACTACGACTCGCTGCCCGGAATCGTGAAGGTCACCGCGAACGCCGACGCCGACACCGCCCGTGCTGACAAGCCCAAGGGTGGCCGCCGAGCTGCCGAACCCGTTGAGGTGGAGCCCGCACCGCCGGCCAGCACGGCCCGCAAGCTCACGACAATCCCGATGTTCTCGCACACCGACGATTCCCCCTACGACGAGCCGGAAGCGGCCGAAGACATCGACCCGCAGTCGCTCGCGACGGAGCTTCTCGTTCGTGCGCTACAGATCGGTCACGCCAAGGGCGATGACGACGAGTGGCTGAACACTGGCACGGTCAAGAACCAGATGCGTCGGATGGACCCGTCTTTCAACGAGAAGCCGCTCGGCTTCCGCTCCTTCACCGACTTCCTCTCCTCACGCAGCGCCCTGGCCGAGCTGGCCGAGGACGGCTCGCAGCGCCTCATCCGGCTGCGCCCGGAGGCGAACGCCGGACACTGAGCCGTCGGCGTTTCGGGCCCGCGGCGGGCCCATACCCCCACCTTGCGGGACTAACGACCCAGCGCGGGCCGCGCTGAGCGTGTAAATTCAACTGTTGTGTGAAATTTAACAGGAGAAACTCAGTCGGCTAACCCGGTTCGACTGAGCTGTGTACCAAGCGGGAACCACGCGTTTGGCATCCACACCGTAAGGAGATCCAGGTGGCGTCCTCGCCCGCTAAAGACATTATTGAGAGCATCGGAGGGGCCGCGAATGTCGTCGCGCTCACTCACTGTGCCACCCGACTGCGCTTCACGCTGAAGGACGCATCGGGAATCGACCTGCCGACTGTTGAAGGTATCCCCGCAGTCCTGGGTGCCGTTCCCCAGTCCGGAGACCGCTTCCAGGTCGTTATCGGCGGCGCGGTCGAGACCGTGTACAACGAGATCCTGGCTCTGCCCGAGATGAAGAAGGTCGGAACGGGCGAAAGCGCCGACGACATCAAGGCCGCCGAGCGCGCCAAGGGCCCCCGCGGCAAGTTCGCCGGGCTCGACACCTTCTTCGAGGTCCTCTCAGACTCCTTCCGCCCGATCCTGGGCGCGCTGCTGGGCGCTTCGCTGTTCATCACCTTCATGGCGCTGATGGCCACCCTCGGCGTCATTCCCGCATGGAACGCGCCGGGCGTCACCCTGGAACCGGGCTGGGCTTTCATCAACCTGATGTGGCAGGGCGTGTTCGTCTTCCTGCCCCTCATGGTCGCCTACAACGCCTCCAAGCGCCTCGGCGCCGACCCGTGGGTCGGCTTCGGCATCATGGCCGTCGTCATGCTGCCGGGCTTCTCCGCCCTGGCCGCCTCCGACGGAGCCCAGACCGTCTTCGACGGCAAGGCCGCCATCGTCTCGATCTTCGGCCTGCCGCTGACCGTCACCGACTACAGCTCGCAGGTCTTCCCGCCGCTGCTGATGGCTGCCGCTCTCGGTCTCCTCACCAAGGGCCTGAAGAAGATCATCCCGGCCAGCGTCCAGCTGATCTTCGTGCCGTTCCTGAGCATGCTCGTCATGATCCCCGTCACGGCCTTCCTCATCGGCCCGATCGGCGTCTTCGGCGGAGCGGCCATCGGCGAGTTCCTCAAGTCCATCAACGACTTCTCACCGCTCATCTTCGCCATTGTCATCCCACTGGCCTACCCGTTCATGGTTCCGCTGGGCCTGCACTGGCCGCTGAACGCCGTCATGCTGCTGAACATCCAGTCCTTGGGCTATGACTTCATCCAGGGCCCGATGGGCGCCTGGAACTTCGCCTGCTTCGGTGCCACCGCCGGCGTACTCTTCCTCGCCATCCGCGCCAAGAACAGCCAGATGAAGCAGACCGCGACGGGTGCTCTTGCCGCCGGTCTCCTCGGTGGTATCTCCGAACCGTCGCTGTACGGCATCCACCTGCGGTTCAAGCGCATCTACCCGCGCATGCTCGTCGGTTGCCTCGTCGGTGGTGTCATCATCGGTCTCGGCGGTGGCGTCACGACCAACGCGTTCGTGTTCACCTCGCTGCTGACCATCCCGGCGTTCAACAACATCCCGTTGTACGCACTGGCCGTTGCCGCGTCGTTCTTCACCGCGATGATCCTCGTGATCCTCTCCGGCTACCTCTCGCCGGAGCAGAAGGCCGAAGCGGCCGCTCAGCTCGCCGCAGACACGGCTGCTGAAGAAGCCAAGCACGCGCCCGTCGCCCCGGTTGCCGCACCGGTCGCCGCTGCAGCTACCGCCGCACCTGCCGCCGGCGGCACGGCGACCATGGTCGCCACCGTCCTGGCCACGATCGGTTCGCCGGTCGCCGGCATCGTCGTCCCGCTCGCCGACGTTCCCGACCCCGTGTTCAGCAAGGGCATCGTCGGACTCGGCGTGGGCGTCGACCCGACCGAGAACACCGTGTACGCACCCGCCGCAGGCAAGGTCCTGGTCGCTCAGCCGACCGGACACGCCTTCGGACTGATGCTGGACGGCGGCATCGAAATGCTCATTCACGTGGGCATCGACACCGTCAACCTCGCCGGTAAGGGCTTCGACGTCAAGGTCAAGGCCGGCGACAGGGTCGAGGCGGGTACCCCGCTGGTGACCTTCGACCGCGCCGTGATCGAGGAAGCCGGCTACTCGCTGGTCACCCCGGTCCTGGTGACCAACCCGAAGAAGTTCGGCTCGATCGACCAGGCCGCTTCCGGCCAGGTGAGCGTCGGAAGCCCGCTTCTCACGGTGACCGCCAAGTAACACCCCGCACGAACAAAGGTGGGCAGAGAGTTCTCTGCCCACCTTTGGTGTACCCGCCGGCGCCGGTCGCCGCCGCCCATGGAATACCGGGGAGGTGCCCACGGTTGTAACCAATTCGTCCGCGACAACCTCAGCAAGGAGACCTACATGAGCACCCTCGACGTGACCGAGACCACATTCGGCGAGACCCTGTCAGCCAACGACATTGTTCTGGTGGACTTCTGGGCCGACTGGTGCGGCCCGTGCAAGCAGTTCGCGCCGACCTATGCGGCGTCCTCCGAGCAGCACCCCGACGTGGTGTTCGCCAAGGTCGACACCGAAGCCGAGCAGCAGCTGTCCGCGGCCGCCGGCATCCAGTCGATCCCCACGCTGATGGCCTTCCGTGAGGGCGTCCTGGTGTTCTCCCAGCCCGGAGCGCTGCCGCCGGCGGCACTCGAGCAGGTCGTGACCGCGGTCAAGGCGTTGGACATGAACGATGTGCACCGTCAGGTGGCGGAGCAGAAGGCCGCCCAGCAGACCGCACAGGCCTGACCCCGCGGGCTGGACTGGTACGCGGCGCGAGCCGCCGGGTCACCGCCCAGGTCTGTCATGACCGCCTCACATCCATGCCGAAGATGATCGCCGCATCGTGCACGGCAATGTTGAGGACCGGCCGGCGCCCGCTCAGGTAGCCCAGCGGGCCGTTTTCGGGAAAATGCCATGCCGCACGCAAACCCGCCATCCGGCCGATGACCCGGTTGTGTGACAGCGTCACCCTACCGTCGAGGTCTTCCAGAACCGGCAGCGTGAGCGGGCGCATCCCCGGCCCGCGACCGCGGCACCGTCGACCGACATGGTCATACTCGTGACACCCCTGCGGTCGCTCTGCCGAAACACGGCCAGGTGTTTGGGGATGCCCCAGAGGTCGCGCCCGAGGCTCGGCACCGCCACCAGCAGCTCGTCCTAATCGAGCACCCCGCCGGGCAGATAACGCACAGCGCCGACCCCCACGACGACCCGTGAACCCAGACGCAGCGCGCGCCGCCCGCTCGGCGGCTCGAACCCGGCAGGCAGGCCGGCCGCCGGTACGAGGAACACCGACACGTTCAGGGAACCGCCGAGATACCAGGGCTCGGGCGGGTACCCGGTGCTGTCGGTCATGGGAGGTCCCTTCGCCTGGTGCAGGTCCCGTTTTCAGTGTGGCATGCAGAATGGATGGCATGGTCACCGTTCCGAGCAGCCTCATCGCCCCCGCTCTGCGTCTCATGCGCGCGAACCGCGTGTTCGCCACGGCCGACGGGGCGCGCCGCCGGGTGCGCGAGCTCGAACTCCGGCCGACCCCATACGGGCCACCGAGCAGAATGCGCCGAGATGTACGGATAGACGTTTCCAATCGGGGCTGGCCGGTCTACACCATCACCCCCTTCGGCAGCACCCCGACCGGAAGTGTGGTGTACGTGCACGGCGGCGGCTGGCTGAATCAGATCGCTGGGCAGCACTGGCATCTGGCCGCCCAGATCGCCGCGGAGGCGAACACCGTCGTCACGGTGCCGATCTACCCACTCGTGCCCTTCGGGACCGCAGCCGTCGTGGCCGCCGGAATCGTCGACCTCGTGCTGGACAACCTGCAGTGGTACGGCGCCACCTGCATCGCCGGGGATTCCGCCGGCGGCCAGATTGCCCTGTCCACCGCGCTCGCACTGCGGGATGAGCACGGCATCACGCTCCCCCAGACCGTCTTGGTCTCACCCGCCCTCGATCTCAGCTGGAGCAACCCGCGCATACCGGCCGTGCAGCCGAGCGACCCCTGGCTCGCCACTCCCGGCGGAGAAGTTCTGGCCCGCCTCTGGAAGGGCGACCGGGACATCCTGGACCCCGTGGTGAGTCCGTTGATGGGCGACCTGGCCGGGCTGGGACCGCTCACCCTGTTCAGTGGCTCCAGGGACGTGCTGAATCCGGATGCGCACCTACTCGTCGGTAAGGCCGCAGCAGCGGGGGTTGACCTGGATTTCCACGAGGCCGTGGGGCAGCTGCATGTGTACCCGTTGCTGCCCACGACGATCGGCGGCGATGCCCGTGCGACGATCGTGCACGCGCTGCGCCGGGGAGTGACCACACCGCTCAGCGTCGGCGAGACGCCACCTGCGCCCCGATAGCCAGGGTGAATGCGCCAAGCGCGGGGAGGAGGCCCAGCGCAGCGACCTCTCCGATCACGACAAAGCCCACCATCGCAGGGGCCCATCCTGTTACATCGCCGTGAACTACACCCGGCCCGGCGGTGAACGGCGGATCAGTTGGGCCAGAGACCCGGCACGACGATCGCGAGCTTGCAACGCGGGCAGCGGTGGCAGGACTCGAGACCCTCGGCCGTGTCGACGCCGTCGGGGCTCATCTCGATGCCGCAGGCCGGGCAGAGCGGGCCGGGCTCGTCGAAATCGAATCCGTCGTCGTCCATAGGTGAGCTAAGCCTCGCATGCCTACCGTCGCCAGTCGACCAGGCCGATCAGGAGTTCCGGGCGATCCGGAAACCGACGTCGTCGATCTGGAGGCCCGGGTAGCTGCCCCGCCGCACGGAAGCACGGCAGCTCCAGTGCTGGTCGAACCAGCCGCCGCCGCGCAGCGCGCGGTAGGTGCCGTACCGCTCGGGGTCGGCGAAGTCCCAGCACCACTCCCAGACACTGCCCAACGTGTCGTACAGACCCCAGGCGTTCGGCTGCTTGCCGCCGACGTCGTGCGGGTGTTCGTCTGAGTTGCCGCGGTACCAGGCGATCTCGTCGAGGTCCCCGTAGCGAGGTCCGGCGGTTCCGGCACGGCAGGAGTGCTCCCATTCCGCCTCGGTCGGCAGCCTGTAGCCCTCCGCTGCGGGGTCCCAAAAGATGGCTTCGTCGGCGCCCAGCCGATACACCGGGGTGAGGCCGGCCCGCTCCGATAGGGCGTTGCAGAAGCGGATCGCGTCCCACCACGACACTCCCTCGACGGGCAGCCGTGCGCCCAGGGTCGCGGCAGGCCGAAGACCGGTGACCTGGGCGTACTCCTCCTGGGTCAGCGGATAGGCTGCGATCTCGATCGCGGCGACATCGGCGCTCCAGCTGCGGCGGGTGCGCGCATCCATCATGGTCACGGTCCCCGAAGGAACGGCGACCAGGCTGGGGGCGGCATCCGTCGGCATACCTGCACGGTACCGGCCCGCGCGCCAGGGCACCGCTGTGTTACGCCGGGGTGGCGACGAGGACCAGGGCGCGCAGGGTGGGCTGATCCGACCACGTTCCGGCGAGCACCTCATGGGCCGAATCCGGAGCCTGGTTCGCCAGGACGTCGTCGTCGCCGAGTACCCGTGCCACGATTATCTGCAGCGTACCGGCAGTCACGACGGTGGCGCCGGGCTCCTGCCGGATGCTGATCTCGGCCACCGCGGGCGGTGTCACGGCGGCACCGCCTGGCGTGCCGCTGCCTGCGACGACGGCGGTGGGCTCACGCACCACCATCTGCCCGTCGGTCTCGATGGTGAGCTCGGCCTGGTGGCCTCCGGTGATCGCGGCGGTAGCGACGGCCGCGAGGTAGGCCGGGTCGCCGGTGGCGTCGTAGACCCACCGCTCCCCCAGCACCGAGTGCTGCATGGTGGTGATGAGTGAGGTCTCAGCGCCGGCGAGCGGGGCGTCCCGGTAGGTGACGGGAATCTGCAGTACCGGGCCGGCGCCGGCCGTGATGAAGATGGTCTCGATGCCGACCTGTCCGTCCGGATCGTCGAACCTGTAGGCGGCGAGGTTCGTCACGCTCCCGCCGGCATCGCCGACGAACCAGGGCTGGGTGGGCGCCCAGCGGCTGAGCATGTCGATCTTCGTCGGGGTGATGTCAGCTTGGTGAAGGAGGGCCATGAACCGATCCTACGGCTGCCGGATGATCACTCGGCGTCAGTCAGGGCGGACTGCACGGCGACCACGCCCGCACCCCACTGATCGTCGAAGAACCGCTGGATCGAGCCGTCGTCGTAGATGACCGAAATCCAGAGGTAGCCGTTTTGGGTCCAGTTGGAGAGGATCGGCATCTCGGACCAGTCCGAGGCCGTGGCCGGGCTGTGTTCGGCGGCGTTCAACTCGTCCTGCAGGCGCAGCAGGGTACTCTCCTCGCTCGGGCCGGGCGTGGCCTCGTCGAGCCGCGGATCGATCTGGGCGAGCGGGTCATAGAGCGACAGCGGGATGGGCGGCCGGGTCACCGTGAACGCGGCGGCGTCCCAGGTTCCGGTGACGGCGTAGCTGCCCCAGGTGACGCCAGATTGCGTCTCGGACTGGTCGACAGTCGCCCAGTCCCAGCCGAGGATGGGTGGTCCGCCGCACTGGGGCGGGAGTGACTGGGCGACCGCGCCCAAGCAGAGTTGCGGGGCCTCGCCGTCCTTCTGCAGAACCGTGGCCTGCGCGAGGACATCACCGGCGGCCGCGGGGCGGGGAAACTGCCCCGGGACCGCGGAGGACCGAGGCCCCGGCGCGTCACTGCCGGCGCATCCGCCGACGGTGAGCAGGGTGACGGTGACGCCGGCGAGCACGAGGAGCCCCGAGATTCTCATAACCGCAGTGTGGCAGGCGGGCACGACAGGCGCCAGCAATCATTTATGGTCGAGGAATGACTTTTAACGACGACGCCAAGTACTCCGGCCAGGGTGTGCGCAAATCGGGCCGCCGCACCGGCCTCGCCGTCGGCGGTGGAGGCCTGGGCCTCGTCGCCATCGTGCTGCTCTCCCAGCTGCTCGGGGTCGACCTGTCCGGCTTGCTGGCCGGCGGCACGGCCGGTGGCGGCGACGAGGGTGACACCACTGCGCTGACGAATTGTGACTTCGGCGCCGACGCCAACGCGGACGTGGAATGCCGGGTGGGTTTCACCCGCGACTCGCTCGAGGACTACTGGGCCGAGCAGGCGCCCGCCATGGGGATCAGTTACTCCTCGCCCGTCATCCAGCTGTTCTCCGGCGGGGTGGACACCGGCTGCGGCGCAGCCACGAGCGCCGTCGGGCCGTTCTACTGCCCGGCCGACCAGCAGATCTACCTCGACACCGCGTTCTACGACACACTGCGCACCGAGTTCGACGCCACGGCGGGTCCGCTGTCCCAGCTCTACGTCGTCGGACACGAGTGGGGCCACCATATCCAGAACCGCGCCGGCACGTTCGCCAGCACTGACACGTCCGAGGCCGGCCCCAGCTCCGACGCCGTCCGCGTCGAGGTGCAGGCCGACTGCTTCGCGGGCGCCTGGCTCGGCTCAGCGGCCGAGACCACGGATGCCGACGGCACCCGCCTGCTCGAACCGATCACCGACGCCCAGATCGCGGATGCGCTCAACGCGGCGTCCGCCATCGGCGACGACCGCATCCAGGAGAAGGCCCAGGGCCAGGTGAACCCGGAGACCTGGACGCACGGCTCCAGCGAGATGCGCCAGAGGTGGTTCCAGACGGGCTACACCAACGGGGCAGAGGCCTGCGACACCTTCGCCGTGGCCGACGCCGAGCTCTAGGCCACTACTGCGGCTCGGTGAGATCGACGACCTTGCCCTTGGCATCGGCCTTGACGACCTCGATGCCCTTGAGCGCGGCTGCCTTGGTCTGGTAGCTCTCCGAGGTCATCAGCACTTCACCACTGTGGGTCTTGAGCTTGAAGACATAGCCACCGGATCGGTCTGCAGTCAATTCATACTTGCCGGACATGACACGCTCTCTTCGTCGAGATGGAACTCCGCCGGCTACGAGGCCGGTGGCGCAACCTTACCGCGCCCAGCCGGGGCGGCATCGCCGCGCAGGCCGAGCGCCGGCAGCAGCACCCCGTCGATGAGCGTGATGAGGAAGTCCCGGTCAACGGGCTTGCGTTCGATGAGGGTGCGGTAGGCGGCCATCGACGGGGTGACCAGGCAGAGGGTGTCAATGTCACACTCGGGTGAGATCTCGCCGCGGTCTATGGCCCGCTGCATGAGGAATCGATTGGCCGCCGCCCGCGGTTTGACGATGGCGTTGTTCGCCGCGTCGGCCATCTCGGGCGTGGCCGAGAGCATCGACATCAGCCCGGCCATGATCTGCATCTTCTTCTCGCCGTCCTCGATGGAGCGTGGCTTGATCATCGCCACGAAGTCTCCGCGCAGGGTTCCGGTGTCGGGCAGGCTGGCCTGATCCAGATCGCCCAGCTTCATGCAGGCGACGGCGTCAATGACGAGCTCGTTTTTCGAGGGCCAGCGCCGGTACAACGTGGCCTTGCCGGCCTTGGCCCGGGTGGCGACCATGTCGATGGTCATGCCGTCGAAGCCGGTCTCGGCGAGCACCTCGAGCGCCGCGGCCAAGATCTCCGGGTCACGGGTGTGGTCACGCTTGCGACCCAGTTTGGTCTCGGCCGCGGTACTCTCGGCCGCCCCGGCGGGTTCGAGCTGCGTCATTGCGTCGACCTCCTTTTCGGTGACGGATCAATCCTGTATGCCTCCACATGTTACCGGGGCGTAAATTCAGGAACTGTTAAGATCCGGAACTCCACAGTATCGTATAGAGTCGCGTTTATGTCTCGAACCAATGTGCCCAGTTCCCGCCGGTGGTGGACCCTCAGCGTGGTCGCCCTCGCCCAACTCATGGTCGTGCTCGACTCCACGGTCGTGAACATTGCCCTCCCCTCCGCCCAGGCCGACCTCGGCTTCTCCAACGGCGACCGCCAGTGGATCGTCACCGCGTACTCGCTCGCCTTCGCCAGCCTGCTGCTGCTGGGTGGCCGGCTCTCCGACTTGATCGGGCGCAAGCGCACCTTCATCATCGGCCTGATCGGCTTCGCGATCGCCTCCGCGCTCGGCGGCGCGGCCGGAACCTTCGGCTGGCTGGTCGCCGCCCGGGCCCTGCAGGGCGCATTCGGCGCACTGCTGGCCCCGACCGCCCTGGCCGTGCTCACCACGACCTTCACCATCCCCAAGGAGCGGGCGCGGGCCTTCGGCGTCTTCGGCGCGATCGCCGGTGCGGGCGGCGCCGTCGGACTGCTGCTCGGCGGCTTCCTCACCGAGTACTTCGACTGGCGCTGGAATCTCTACATCAACGTGGTCATCGCCATTGTCGGGGTCATCGGCGCCGCGATCTTCGTCGACCACCTGCAGCGCACCGGCCCGCGGCCCAAGCTCGACATCCCCGGCACGATCCTGGTCTCGGCCGCACTGTTCGGCCTGGTCTTCGGCTTTTCCAACGCCGAGACGGATGGCTGGGACTCGCCGCTGACCTGGGGCATGCTCGCGGGCGCCGTGGTGCTGCTCGTCGCGTTTGTGCTCTGGCAGCGCAAGGCCGCGCATCCGCTGCTGCCGCTGCAGATCGTGCTCGACCGCAACCGCGGTGCCGCCTACCTCTCGGTGATGATCGCCGGTGCGGGCATGTTCGGCATCTTCCTGTTCGTCACGTATTACCTGCAGACGTCGCTCGGCTTCACACCAATGCAGACCGGTTTCTCGTTCCTGCCGATGATCGCGATGCTCGTGCTCGCTGCGCAGCTGTCGACGAACATCTTCGTGCCGCGATTCGGCCCCAAGGTCATGGTGCCGTTCGGCATGGCACTGGGTGCGACCGGCATGATCCTGCTCACCAATCTCAACCTCGACAGCACCTATGCGGCCAATGTGTTGCCGCCGCTGATGATTCTCGGCTTCGCGATGGGCTCGATCATGCCCGCCTCGATGCAGACCGCCACCCTCGGCGTCGACCGCCAGTTCGCCGGCGTCGCGTCGGCGATGGTGAACACCAGCCAGCAGGTCGGCGGCTCGATCGGCACGGCCCTGCTGAACACCCTGGCGGCCACCGCGGCGGCCGACTATGTGGCCTCGCACCTGCCCGCCACGGCCGAGGTGGCCGCACAGGCCGCGGTGACCAGCTACGCCGTCGCGTACTGGTGGGGCGCAGGTTTCTTCGCCGTCGGCGGCATCATCGCGGCGCTGCTCTTCCGCCGGATGGGCCACGGCCTGTCCCTGTCCAACGCGCACCTGGCCGCCGAGACCGAGCCGGTGGTCGCCCGCTAGGGTCGGTTGCTCTCGAGCAGGGGAACGGACGCCGGCTCGAGCGCGGCATCCGTCTTCTCGGAGCGCACGAAGCCGATACCGATCAGGATCAGCAGCCCGCCGACCAACTGCGGACCGGTGAGCTGTTCGCCCAGCAGGAGCCAGGCGTAGAAGGTGGCGGCCACCACCTCGAGTAGACCTACGAACGAGGCGAGCCTGGAGCCGAGCATTTCGCTCGCGGCGATGCTGGTGGAGTAGGCGATGGCCGTGGCCACCACGCCGATGATGATGAGCGGCAGCCACCACGGCACCGTTCCGCCGAACATCGCCACATCCGCGGTGGAGGTGGTGAAGGGCACCAGGCCGCTCAGCCCCACGGCACCCAGCAGCACGCCGCCGAGCAGCAGACCGAATCCGGCCAGCGCCACGGCCGGCAACCCCTCGCTGGGCTGCGCCGCCACGAGGTAGTAGATGGCGCAGCCCACCATGGCGGTCAGCGCCAGAGTGAGGCCGAGCACGTCCAGCCGCACCGACCCGGTCGGGTTCACCACGAGGATCAGGCCGGCCAGCGCCACGATCGAGCCGACGAGCACGACGCGCTTGGGCATCCGCCGGCTGCGCGCCCAGGCCCAGACGACGAGCAGCAGCGGGGCCATGTATTCGATGAGCACCGCGGTGCCGACCGGGATACGTTCGATCGCAGCGAAATAGGCGAGCTGGGTGCCGGCCACGCCGATGACCGCCATCGCGAGCACCCGCCACCGGGCACGCCAGAGCGTCGCCCAGCGGCCGTGTAGCGCGATGACGGCCACCGGGGCGAGCACGATGCCGCCGATGAGCACCCGCAGGGTCACGGCCGCGGCGGGACTCCAACCACTCTCGAGCAGCGGCTTGGCCAGGGCGCCGGAGAGGCCGAAAGTGGCCGCGGCGATGAGGGCGATGACCAGGCCGAGCGAGGTGGACGGGCGAGTCATGGGGCTCCACACAGACAGACAGACGACGGAATTGAAGGGGTGTTGATCATGAAGATAGTGTGGTCGTGAGTAAGGAGTCAATTTGCACTTTGCCCCTGACACCGAGGCGAGTCTGGCGTTCACGGTCGACCTCGCCAACACCGTCGCCGGCGCCACCAAAAGCGGTCCCGACGAGCTCGTCACGCCCGTCCAATTGACGGCGCTCTTTGTGGCCCACCGGTTCTCCGGCCGCCTCGATGGGACCGAGACCGAACTGGCCGAGGTGCGCGCCACCCGTGAGCTGTTGCGCCACATCTGGCTCCTCGGCCGCGACGAAGCGGCCGTGGAGCTGAACGCCATGTTGCGAAGCGCAAGGGCCCTGCCCCGGTTGATGCGCCACGACGGACTCGACTGGCACCTGCACGCCACCGACCCGGCTGCCCCGCTGGCCGAACGCATCCGGGTGGAGGTGGCCCTGGCCCTGGTCGATGTGATCCGCACCGACGAGACCGGCCGGCTGCGCGCCTGCGCGGCCCAGGACTGCGCCGGCGTTCTGGTGGATCTCTCCCGCAACGGCTCGAAGCGGTTCTGCAGCATCCGCTGCGGCAACCGGATGAATACCATCGCGTTCCGGCAGCGCGCCGCGGGCTAGGTCAGGGGTGCGGCCGGCGCAGGAACAGCTGGCGCAGGGCCCGGATGAGCAGGATGAAGCCGACGAGGCCGATCGAGGCACCGAGGAAAGCGAACAGCCGCACCCCCGCCACGAGGTCAGGACCGGTGTCGGAGACCACCAGCACGATGCCCAGGCTGACGGCGGTGATGCCGATCAGCACTCCAATGGCTTCGGTGACGACCGAGCCGATCCACCACCTGTCATCGGGCTCGGCGAAGGCGCGGATGCGCAGGCTGAAGGTGCCCTTGGCCAGGGAAGAGCTGATGGTCTCCAGCCGACGCGGCAGCCGACGCGCCGTGGCCTGCAACACGGCGGCCTGCGCCTGGAGCGAACCGAGAAGGCTCTTGGGAGTGACGAGCCGCCGCAGAAAATGCGGCACCCTGGCCAGCGCCGTTTCCACCATGTCGAAGTCGGGGTCGAGGATGTCCAGGCAGCGTTCCAGGGTGATCAGGGACCGCAGTGCCTGGCCCAGCGAGGTCGGCACGGCCAGGTGGTGGTCGCGGATGGTGTCGAGCATCGCGGCGAAGATCGAGCCGTTGGCGCTGTGCCGGTTCAACGTCAGCACGCGGCCCAGGTCGCGTTGCAGCGAGAGGATGTCGGCATCCGGCGGCGCCTCCACCACCAGCAGCAGGGCATCCGTCGTGGCGATATCGTCGTCGTTCGTTGCCGCGAGCAGCAGCGTCACCAGGCCCTCCCGCATGCTGCGCTCCAGCACGCCCACGTTGCCGAAGTCGATCATGCCCAGCATGCCGTCGGCCCGCAGCATCAGATTGCCGGGGTGCAGGTCGGCGTGGAAGATGCCCGTCACGATCACCTGCTCGAGAACCGCATCCAGCAGGGCCGCGGCGAGCGCCCCACGATCCTCGGGGTCCATCCGGCTCAGCCGCTCGCCCGCGGCGTTCAGCGGGAGACCGTCGATGAGGTCCATGGTCAGCAACCGGCGGGAGCTGGCCTCGGCGTACACGCGGGGCACCACGAGAACCTCGTTCTCCGCCGACGACGCCACCACGCTGCCGATCTGTTGGGTGCTGCTGAACTCGATGCGGTAGTCCAGCTCGTCTCGCAGCGACCGGCCGAAGCCCTCGGCCAGGGTCACCACGCCGAAGTCGCGCCCCCAGCTGGTCTGGTTCTCAATGCGCTGCGCGAGCCTGACGATGATGTCGATGTCCGCGGCGACCTGAGCCGCCGCGGCCGGTCGTTGCACCTTGAGCACCACTCGGGTGCCGTCCAGCAGGGTTCCGGCGTGTACCTGAGCGACGGATGCCGCCGCGAGCGGCAGTGCGTCGACCTGACTGAACACGGTCTCCAGCGGGCCGCCGATCTCGGCCTCGATCACCTGACGGATAGCCGGCCACGGCAGCGTCGCCGCGCCGGACTGCAGCGAGGCGAGCGCCCGGGTGTAGCTGGCCGGCAACAGGTCGCGCCGGGTGGAGAGCAACTGGCCGAGTTTCACGAAGGTGACACCGGCCTCGTTGATGGCCGAGACGAGGGCATCCGGGGTGCGCCCGCCCTTCTTACCTTCGCGGGGAGCGCCGCCCGGCCTCTCGTTGAGGATCCAGCCGATGCCGTGTTTGGAGAGCAGCGTGAGGATCTGCAGGTAACGCTTGGTGCGCCGGCGCCGGTGCAGGGCCGCCCGGAATGCGTCGATCGGGTTGGCGGCCGTGGTGGGCCAGAGCGCCTCGGTGGCCACCAGCATGGCCATGCCGAGCGCGAAGACCCAGCCGAACGCGAGGGCCACGAAGAGCAGCACGACCACGATCGGCACCGTGGGCGTGCCGTCGGCGGCGATCACCTGGGCCTGAATCGAGACGAAGTAGGCGAACGGCCAGCACCCGACGAAGACCAGCAGGCCCACCAGGAAGGTGCGCAGCCAGCCCACCGTGGTGCCGAGCAGGGAGCGGGTGGCGAATCCGATGGCGACGGAAAAAACGAGGGCGACCAGGATGATGACGACCCACGTCCAAAACGATTCCAACAACCCGTGCCCCGCAATCTCTCGCCGTTGGGGCTCAGGCTACCGCGCTGTTGAAGTCAGTGCAGCAGGAGTGCATACCGCACCATGTCCCGGGGTGTTCCGCCCACAGACCGCCAGGCCGGCATCAGCTCGGCGCGCTCGAAACCGGCACGCTCGGCGGTGCGGGCGGAGCCCATGTTCCAGGGCTCCACGTAGAGTTCGAGCCGCGCCAGCGCCGGCAGGGTGCCGGCCCAGTCGACCAGCGCTCCGAGCGCCGCGGCCGCATGGCCCTGACGGCGGGCGGTGGGGCGGATCCAGTAGCCCACGCTGGCGGAGCCGGGGTCGACGCGCGGCCAGAGTCCGATCTGGCCGACGGCCCGGTCGGCCGGATCGGCGATGGCGAACGAGTAGCCCTCCCCAGTGCCGGACCGTTCGTGCTGCCGGTCGATGAAGGCCAGCGCGGCAGCGTGATCATTGGTGGCAGGCACGCTGGTGATCAGCGGAATCAGCTCGTCCCCCGATGCCTCTTGGATCAGCGGCGCATCCGTGGCCCTGAAGGCACGGAGGGTGACGCCGTCGCCGGGCACGACGGGCAGCCGCAGCGTCACGCGGCGCTCCGGGCCAGCAGGGTGAACGCCGCGGTGGCACGCGGGTTATCGGCCGGGCACTCGCTGCGGAAGCGGCGGGTGGCCACCCCGGCCTCGTAGGATGCGAACTCGATGTCGAAACCCGACCCCAGCTGCACGGCCAACCGCATCGCCAGGCGGATGCCGGTGGCGGTGAACTCGGCGGCCAGCTCCGGGGTGCGCCAACGGAAGTCCTCGGTCAGCGCGTCGTAGTAGTCGATCTCCCAGCGGATCAGATCGGTGACCAGGGCGGCATCGAGCTGCGTGGCAGCGTACGCGACGGGGAGCGGGCACCAGAGCACCGTGCCGGCGTAGTCGGGCAGGAGGCGCACGAGCACCGCCGACGATGACGTGGACTCACTGACGCAGTCGTCGATCGACCGGTCAGCCCTATTCTCACGTTGCATGATCGCGCTCCCCCCCAGCGTGCTGCCGTCTCTCACATTCCCCGGTACCTACGATTTCAGGTGTCGATGATCTGCGCAATTCGCGGCGGGTGCGCTGCTAGATTGCAGCGGGGGTTGATGATGACGATCAAAACAGGCCGGGTCGCGGCTGCGCTGCTGACCGTGGCGATGTTGAGCGGATGCACGGCAGTCGGTGTGCGCGAGCCGACCGCCACTCCCACGCCCGGCGCCGCTGCCGATCGGCGCGGCCTGGCCCCCGGCATCGTCGTCGCGACGGGCACCTTCACAGGGTTCGTCGACGGTAGCGGCACCACCGCGCCCCGCCCCGAGGTGCAGGGCACGATCGAGGTGTCCACGCACAACGGTCGGTTGATGGTGAGCCTGCTCGACCTCGACGTCGGCCCGGTGGCGAACACCACCATCCTCGAGCTGAATGCCCTCGACGGCAACGCGACCAGCGGTGAATTCAGGGTCGCGACGAGCTACCTGGGCGACAGCGAGGTCACCACGGCCACGACGCAGACCTTCGACCTCGGCTACGACACCGAGATGGTGACCACGGACCCCAGCTGGATGCGCACGGCCGTGATCTGGGAACGGGTCGACGGCATCGGCACTCTCGGTCGTGCGCTGGCCACTGCCCCGCTCACCTGGACTCTGCCCGACCAAGACCCCGACCTGACCGTGACGGACGCCGGCGCTGGGGACCTGGCCAGGGGCGAGGTGCACTACGACAGCGCCGGCAACCCGTCGGCCTACGTCGTGGCACCCCTCGACGCGCTGGAGACCATCGCCATCCGGTTCGGCATCACCGAGCACGACATTCTCTGGCTGAACCCGATGCGAGGCTATGGAATGGCGCGGGCCGGGGAGACCCTCAATCTGAGCCTGTACGAACGCGGCCGTTGAGCGCCGGCTAGCTAGCGTCCGCTGGTGCTGACCACCGGGGCTCCGCCGCAGGAGGAGGTCTGCGCCTCGGCGACTCGAGGGTCGTCCTCTGGCAGGGCGCCCGACACGGCGGTGTATCCATTGATGGCGGTGAGCCCGTCTGTCGACACCGTGATGCCCGTGGCCATCAGGGAATAGCTGTCGTCGCGGTTTTGGGTGACCTGGAGACCGTTCAACTCGACACCGCCTTCGACGTCGAGGCATCCCACCCCGGTGCCGTTGTCGTGGGTGTTCTGCATGTCGAAGGTGTACGGCCGGGCGTCCACACCGATGGGGGTCACGAACTCGCAGTCCACCAGCGCGTGCAGGGTGGCGCTGCGGCTGTCGTCGAGCACCGTCACGACCACACCATTGTGCAGTGTCGCCGTCCAGCCGTTGTGCCCGCCGGGGCCGGCCAGGTCGTCGGCGAGGGTGACGGTGGCGCCGGAGGCCGTGCTGATGCCGAAGGTGAACGGCGAGGTCGTCTCGTCGTACCACTCGGTGTCGTTCTCGCCGTCGCCGTCGACGTCGGCGATCTCAGCGCTGACCGCCTCGGCCGGCATCGACTCGGCCGTGGCAGGACAGCCCGTGGGCATGGCGACGGCGGGGTCGACCGACGAATCTGGTGTCGCATCCGCGGAGTCGCCGGGCTCGGCCGGCGTCACGGCGCTGGTCTGGGCCGCGCCGGATGCCGCGCACCCGGAGAGAGCAAGGGCCAGGAACCCGGCGACGACGAAATACCGACCGGCGGTCCTTGTTTTCGAGTGAACGGTTGACATCAGGATGATGCTACCGACGTTGTCTGGGGGGCCTCCGTGTTTCGGGCCCGCTTTCGGAGGCGATTGCCAGCGTGGACTGCGGGCGGTGCCTGGAGAGCCCGACAACACCGTAGGCCGCGATCGCGCCGGCGATGACAAAGGCGATCAGGGCGTAGGGCGGGGCCTCGGACGCCTCACCGAGCACGACGATGCCGATGCCGACCGCCACCAAGGGATCCACCACCGTGAGACCGGCGATCACCAGGTTGGGCGGACCCGTGGAGTACGCGACCTGCACGAACACACCGCCCACGACCGCCGCCGTGAGAATGCCGCCGACACACAGCAGGGTGAGCAGCGACAGGTCGCCGGCCACCAGCTGGGTGATCGTGAGTTTGGCCAGGGTTGCGACGAAGGCGTAGAGCACCCCGGCACCGAGCACGTAGGCCACGGCGGTGAGGCGGGCGCGGAGCAGCGTGAAGATCAGGCCGCAGACGATCAGGACGACGCCGAGAAGGATCAGGATGATCGCCACCTGGGGCGGCTGGATGGGCCGATCGGTGGCGTACACGGCAGCGATGGAGACGAAGATCACGATGCCGCCCACGGACAGGGCCACCGAACGCAACACGGTTCCGTCAAGCCTGGTGTGCGCGAGCCGGGAGTCCACCACGGTGGACAGCACCAGGGCGGCCACCCCGAGCGGCTGCACAACGAGCAGCGGAGCCAGGCCGAGGCTGGTCAGCTGCAGCAAAATGGCGAAGCCCAGCAGCAGCGTGCCGAGCAGCCAGGACGGTCGTCGCAACAGGGCCAGCAGCTGGCCGATACTCATCTTCTGCTGGTCGCCGGGGCGCATCCTGGAAGTCTTGCCCACGCCTCGGTGCTGCAGCTGAGCGCCGAGGGCCAGGAACACCGTGCCGGCGAGCGCGACGGCGATGCCGAGGTTCTTGCGGGCGACCGGGTCGAGAAACGACACCATCGCATCGGTGGCTTCGGTGGGCATTACGGGCACGAGCACATCCAGACCTTATTTCAGTGCGGCTGCCGCCGTCGATTCGGGCGGGTCTCCGCCTGGTCGGCGGTAGGTGTTAGCGTGCCCTCATGAAGCAGAGAGAGCTCTTCCTCCAGGCGGATGCCGCGTTGCGCTCCGTCATCGACCGGATCACCCCTGACGAGCTGATGCGGCCCGCACCGGCCGACTGGGCGGTGACGTCAAACCCCACCGTACGCGACGTTGTGGCCGCGCACGCCCGCGACGAGGCCTGGGTGCCCGATGTGCTGCTCGGCAGAACAATCGAGGATGCCGGCGGCACCTACGACGGCGACCTGCTCGGCGACGACGCGCTCGCCGCCTACGACCGGCTCAACGACACGGCCACCGCGGCCGTGCAGGAAGACCTCAACCCGGAGAAGGTCGTGCACCTGAGCTATGGCGACTTCACTCTTCGGGAGTATCTCGAGCACATCAGCATCTACCGGGCGTTCCAGGCCTGGTCCATCGCCCGCCACCTCGGCTGGGACTTCGCGTTGCCGGCCGCGTTGGTGGAGGCCCTCGAGGAGGTCATCGGCCCGCAGATCGACGGTTTCCGAGAAATGGGGGTGTTCCCGCCCGCGGTGCCGGTGCCCGAAGATGCGGACCGGGAGACCCGGCTGCTGGGGGCGGTGGGCTACTGGGTGCCGAAGGACTGACCGGCCTCGGCGGCCGACCGGGACCGGCGCGCCCGGTCGGCCAGGGTGATTGCTACGACGAGCACACAGACTGTCGCGACCAGGACCACCACCACGGTGACTCCCGTGACCGAGGCGAGCAGCGGCACCAGCAGCACCAGCGCCGCCGCGGGCAGGATCACCAGGGGCTGGATCTGCGACCTGGACACCAGCACCGCGTGCACGGCCCACAGCAGCACCAGGAAGACGCCCGCCGGCAGGGCCACCGCATAGCCCAGCGCCACCGGTGACACCTCCAGGTGATGACCGGCCTCGGCCACCGCCACCTCGAGTCCGGCACCGAGGGCCGCGAGCGCGGCGAACACGCCGTAGTGGCCGTACCCCCACAGGAAGGAGCGGCTGCGTTTGACGGAGAGCCCCTCCCCCGCGGGCTCGAGGAAGTAGAGCCACCAGATCGCGAACAGTGTCACCAGTGCCGCAGCGGACACGAGAACCAGGTCGCCGCTCACGCCGCCCTCGCTCAGGGCGTCCTGGACGCCGTAGGTGGCCGCCAGCACGCTCTCGCCGAGCAGGATGATGGTGAACAAGCCGTATCGCTCACTGATGTGGTGCGGGTGCCAGAAGGTCATGCCGGTGCGTTCCGCCCAGAGCGGCACGGCCAGGTCGAGCGCCGCGAAGACGAGGAATGAGAGCACGCCGACCTCTTCAGGCAGGGCCAACCGGGCCAGCCAGCCCAGTTGCACGAGGCTGACCCCCGCCGCATATCGCCAGGCCGTCACCCGGCTCGCCGGATGCTCGAAGCCGGCGCGCAGCCACTGGGCCACCAGGCCGATGCGCATGATGAGGTAGCCCAGCGTGATTGCGCGAAAGTCCTGCTCGGTGAACGCTGCGGGCACCCCGGCGGCGAGTACGAGCACCCCACCCATCTGCAGCATGGTGAGCAGCCGGTATGGCACATCGTCGGTGTCGTAGGCCGACGCGAACCAGGTGAAGTTCATCCAGGCCCACCAAATGGCGAAGAACACCATCAGGAACGGGCCGACCTCTTCGAAGCCGTGGCCGCCCTCGATGCCGTGCGCGAGCTGCACCACAAGCTGAGCCACCGCAACGACGAAGGTGAGGTCGAAGAGCAGCTCGAGCGGGCTCGCCGCCCGGTGTGCCTCGCCGGTGTCGCGGGCGCTCATGCGCCGGTGGAGTCTGAAGCCGCCCGCATCCGTCATGCGCACAGCATATTGACTGGGCGTTACGAACGCACCAGCCGGGCGATGGCGTCGCCGGCTTCCTTGAGCTTGGCCTGGGCCTCATCGCCGCCGACGGCCACGGCGTCGACGACGCAGTGGCTGAGGTGGTCGTTGAGCAGGCCCAGAGCCACCGACTGCAGGGCGCTGGTCATGGCCGAGACCTGGGTGAGGATGTCGATGCAGTACTTGTCGTCGGTGACCATGCCCTGCAACCCGCGGGCCTGGCCCTCGATACGGCGCAGGCGCTTGAGGTAGTCGTCCTTGTTGGAGATGTAGCCGTGCGGGCCGTCGTGGGTGTGGTCTGCGGGGTGGTCTGCGGTCGTCATTGTGCGCTCCTGGCTGTCGGCTGACCTTATACCCCCTCACGGTATCACGATGGTGCGCTAGAGTACCCATAGGGGGTATCCCCATTCCGCAACATCCGTACGCAACATCCGTATCGTAAGAGAAGGTTCGCATCATGGCTCAGACAGAAACCGTCACCGACTACCTCGTCACCGGCATGACCTGCGGCCACTGCGTCGCCAGTGTCATCGAAGAGGTGTCCCTGGTGCCGGGGGTCAGCGCGGTGACCGTTGACCTCGCTGTCGGCGCCGCCAGCACCGTGCACGTCACGAGCGCAACCGCCCCCGCTCGGTCCGACATCCGCGCCGCCATCGACGAGGCCGGCTACGAACTGCAGACCACCACGGGCGCCGCCGCGTGAACGAGCCCGTCGACCTCGTGGTCGGCGGCATGACCTGCGCGTCCTGCGCCGCCCGCATCGAGAAGAAGCTCAACCGGCTGCCCGGCGTGGTGGCCACCGTGAACTACGCCACCGACAAGGCCACCGTGCGCCTGCCGCAGGGCACCAGCATCGACGACGCCATCGCCACGATCGTGGCCACCGGCTACTCGGCGCGGCTGCCCGCACCGCCCGTCGCCGCCCCGGCCGCCGAGCCGATCGAGCTGGATGCCGACACCCTCACCCTCCGCCGGCGGCTGCTGATCTCGACGATCCTGGCGATCCCGGTGGCGGTGCTCTCGATGGTGCCGGCCCTGCAGTTCACCAACTGGCAGTGGCTTGCGCTCACGCTTGCCGCCCCGGTGGCCGTCTGGGGCGCCTGGCCGTTCCACCGTGCCGCCGCACTGAACGCCCGGCACGGTGCCGCGAGCATGGACACCCTGATCAGCGTGGGTGTGCTCGCCGCGTTCGGCTGGTCGCTCTATGCCCTGTTCCTCGGCGATGCCGGAATGGCCGGCATGACCATGCAGATGGACCTGAGCATGACGGGGTCGGGGTCCGCCGAGATCTACCTCGAGGTCGCCGCCGCCGTGACCGTGTTCATCCTCGCCGGGCGCTACGTCGAGGCCCGCGCCAAGACCCGCTCCGGCGCGGCCCTGACGGCGCTGGTGAACCTGGGCGCCAAGGACGTCGCGGTGCTCCGCGGAACGCTGGAACAGCGCATCCCGATAGCCGAACTCGTCGTCGGCGACGTGTTCGTGGTGCGCCCCGGCGAGAAGGTCGCCACCGACGGCATCGTCGTCGACGGCGCCTCGGCCATCGACACCAGCCTGCTCACCGGCGAGACCGTGCCCGTGGAGGTGGGCCAGGGCGACACCGTGGTGGGTGCCACGGTCAACGCCGGCGGCCGTCTCACGGTGCGCGCCACCCGGGTCGGCGCCGACACCGAACTGGCCCGCATCGGCCGCCTGGTCGAGCAGGCCCAGACCGGCAAGGCGCCGGTGCAGCGGCTCGCGGACAGGGTGTCGGCGGTGTTCGTGCCCATCGTCTTCGTCATCGCGCTAGGCACCCTGGCCACCTGGCTGGTGCTCGGCGCCAGCGCCGAGCAGGCCTTCACGGCCGCCGTGGCCACCCTGATCATCGCCTGCCCGTGCGCGTTGGGCCTGGCCACTCCCACGGCGTTGCTGGTGGGCACCGGCCGGGGCGCCCAGCTGGGCATCCTCATCCGCGGGCCGCAGATCCTGGAGTCCACCCGCCAGGTGGACACCATTGTGCTTGACAAGACCGGCACCGTCACGACGGGGCGGATGGCGCTGCTCGGCGTGCACGTCACGGCGGCGGTGTCCGCCGACGCCGGCGAGACCGAACTCCTGCGGTTCGCGGGCGCGGCCGAGGCCGGCTCCGAGCATCCGATCGGCGTTGCCGTCGTGACCGGAGCCGCAGCTCGGGTCGGCGTGCTGCCGGCGGCCACCGACTTCGCCTCGGCGCAGGGCTTCGGCGTGCAGGCCGTCGTCGACGGGCACCTGGTGCTCGTGGGGCGGCCACGCTGGCTCGCCGACGAGTGGCAGATCACCCTGCCGAACGACCTGCAAGCCACGCTCGACACCGTCGAGAGTGCCGGCCAGACGGCCGTGGTCGTGGCTTGGGATGGCGAGGCCCGGGGCATCCTGACCGTCGCCGACGAGGTCAAGCCCTCCAGCGCCGCGGCCGTCGCACAGCTGGTGGCCCTGGGCCTCAGCCCGGTGCTGCTCACCGGGGACAATCCCACCGTGGCACGCTCCGTGGCCGACCAGGTGGGAATCGGCGAGGTCTTCGCGGGAGTGCTGCCCGCGGAGAAGGTGGAACGGGTGCGTGCCCTGCAAGCCGCCGGCCACGTTGTGGCGATGGTCGGGGACGGGGTGAACGACGCCGCGGCTCTGGCCGCCGCCGACCTCGGCATCGCGATGGGCACCGGCACCGACGTGGCCATCGAGGCCAGCGACATCACCCTCGTGCGGGCCGACCTGCTCGCCGTGGTCGACGCCATCCGGCTCTCGCGGCGCACCCTGGGCACCATCAAGGCCAACCTGTTCTGGGCGTTCGCCTACAACGTGGCCGCGATCCCGCTCGCCGCGCTCGGTCTGCTCAACCCGCTCATCGCGGGCGCGGCGATGGCGCTGTCGTCGGTGTTCGTGGTCACCAACAGCCTGCGCCTGCGCGGGTTCCGAGCGTCGAGCTAGCGCGCTCCGCCGGCCGTGCCGTGCCGGGCGGCCGGCAGTCGCCAGGCCAGCACGGCCGTGACCAGACCGACGATGCCGAACACGACCTGCAGCGGGTGGAACCCGATCAGCGAGAACTGCACGATCTCGAAGAGCACCAGGCCGACTCCGGCGGCCAGCGAGAGAAGGCGGGCGTAGGGGCCGCGGCGCCACTGCCAGAAGGCGGTGACCGCGAAACCGAGCCCAACGAACAACGCCAGGGCGGCGCCGGGCAGCAGCCAGGTCTCGAACACGGTGCCCTCGAGGGCCGCCGAATCGGCCATCAGGAGCGAACCGTCAGGGGCCAGCATCCCCCGAGTATCGTCCGGCGGCCGGTTGAGCGCGAGGGGCGGCGAGCACGGTACGGCACGGCGGCACAGCACGCATCCGGCGACCCCTAGCCGCGGGGACGGCGGGTGCGCATGCTCAGCTGCACCGCCACCGCGGCGATCAGCATCAGCACCACGGCAATGATCGACGTGACACCCACCCCGCTGTCGAACGCGGCCTTGGCCGATTCGGTGAGCGCGTGAGCGTCGGCGGCGGGCAGCTCGCCGGCCACGCCGAGCGCACCACCGAGGGTCTCGCCGGCCTGGGCGGCCGCGCCCCGGCCGAGCCCGTCGGGCAGCACCACGCTGGCCCGGTAGGACGCCGCAAGGATCGCGCCGAGCACGGCCGTGCCGAGCACGGCACCCAGCTCGTAGGCGGTCTCGGAGACCCCGGCCGCGGCACCGGCCTTGTCCGGCGGCACCGAGCTGAGGATGGTGTCGTTGGAGATCGTCTCCGCCGCGCCGACGCCCACCGAAAGGATGCCGAAGGCCAGAACCACGACGGCGGCGGTGAGGTTCTCCCGCAGCAGCACGATCAGGCCGAAGCCCACCGCGGAGAGCAGGATGCCGCCCACGATCACCAGGCGCGGCGGCACCCGCCGCACCACGTAGGCCGAGGCCAGGCCGGCCACGACCGACAACACGGCCCCGGGCAACAGCAGCAGGCCGGCGGCGAGCGGGTCGAGGCCGAGCACCAGCTGCAGGTGCTGCGACACGAAGAACAGGAAGCCGACCAGGCTGAACACGGCGAGGAAGTTGGCCAGCACCGACCCGGCGAACGGGGCGTGCTGGAACAGGGTGAGGTCCAGCAGCGGGTTGTCGATCCGCAGCTGGCGGCGCAGGAACATCGCCCCGGCCAGCAGGCCCAGCAGCAGCGCGCCGACACCGAGCACCCCGACACCGTCGTGAGTGAGGGTTTTGATCGCGAAGACCAGCGGGGCGAGGGTGAGCAGCGACAGGGCCACGCTGAACAGGTCGATGCGGAGCGGCGCCGGGTCCTTCGACTCGGGGATGAGCACCCCGGCGAGGGCGACGAGCGGCAGCAGGAACGGCACCGCGATGAGGAACACCGCACCCCAGTGGAAGTGCTGGAGCACCACACCGCCGACGATGGGGCCGAGGCTGGAGCCGGCCGCGAAGGCGCCGGCCCACACCGCGATCGCCAGGGTGCGCTGACGGGCATCCAGGAACAGGCTGCGCAGCAGCGACAGCGTGGAGGGCATGATCATGGCGCCGAAGAAGCCCATCACCGCGCGGGCCACGATGAGCATCTCGGCGGTGGGCGCGAACGCGGCCAGGGCCGAGACCACGCCGAACCCGGTCGCGCCGATCAGCAGCAGCTTGCGCCGGCCGACCCGGTCGCCGAGTGTGCCCATGGCCACCAGCAGCCCGGCGAGCACCAAGGGGTAGATGTCGACGATCCAGAGCAGAGTCGTGCTGCTCGGGCGCAGGTCCAGGCTGATCGCCGGCAGGGCGAAGCTGAGCACGGTGTTGTCCACCGAGATCAGCAGCACCGGCAGCATCAGCAGCACCAGGCCCGCCCATTCGCGGCGGCCGGCGCGGGGTACGGCGGTGGAGAGGTCGGAGGTGCGGATGTCGTCTGTGGTGCTCATGTCTACCTGGCTGAAGATTCGGGGTTCCGGGGAACGGCGAGTTTTACTGCACCATCGGGTACAGCAGATTTAGACTATACCACCAAGTACAGTAAAGTGGCGGTCATGGCCCAACACCGCGACAGCGCCCGCGAGAGCATCCTCACCGCGTTCCAGGAACTGCTCATCGACACCAGCGGGTCCGGCGCGTCGCTGGACGCCGTCGCCCGTGCAGCCGGCGTCACCAAGGGCGGGCTGCTCTACCACTTCGGTTCCCGGGACGGCCTGGAGACGGCGCTCATCGACAGGCTCGAGAGGCTGGCCGACGCCGAATACGAACGGATGCGCGCCGCCCCGGCCGGCGCCGCCGCGTCCTACGTGGCGATGGCAGAGTACGTGAACAGCCCGCTGGACCGGGCGACCCTGGCCGGCGGATCCCTGGCCCGCCGCAACCCGCGCGCCCACGCCGTGATCGTGGACATGCGGCGGCGCTACTTCGACATCCTCAACGAGGATCTGCGCGACCCCGACCTGGCCCGGGCCACGATGCTTCTGGCCGACGGGCTCTACTACGACGCCACGACGATCGGCGAGCCCTTCGAACACGAGCTGGACATCCCCGCGTTCCTGGCCCGCCTCGCCCCGCGAACGGTGAGCTAAGCACCCGAACCGCCGGTTTTCGGGGCCTGACTCACGGCTCGCGAGAGGGTCAGGCGGCCTCGGCGACCTCGGCGGCGGCGACCGCCCGGTAGAGGGACGCCAGCAGCAGGGGCAGCTGGCTGGCGGGCGCATCCGGTGCCTCGGGGTGCCACTGCACGCCGGTGATCGGGAGGGTGCGGTGCTCGACGGCCTCGACCAGACCGTCGGGGGCGGTCGCCACGGGAGTGAGGCCGGCGCCGAGCCGGCCGACGCTCTGGTGGTGGGCACTCTGCACCGAGATGCGGGTGTCGCCGAGCGCCGCGGCGAGGGTGCTGGTGGAGCGGAGGACGACGGCGTGGGTGGAGAGGATCTCGTCGATGGGCACGCCGATGTTGCGGTGGATGCCGTCGTCGATGTGCTGGACGAGGTCGCCACCGAGGGCGACGTTGATGATCTGCAGTCCGCGGCAGATGCCGAGCACCGGGGTGCCCCGGTCGGCGGCGCGCTGCACGAGCGCGATCTGGCCCTCGTCGGCGTCGATGAAGTGCGGCGTCTCGCCCGGGTAGCCGGCCCGTGCACCGTAGAAGCGCGGGTCGATGTCTTCGCCGCCGACGATCACGACGGCATCGGCCGAGTCGGTGAGGTCCAGCAGCGCGGGGGCGTCGAGGTCGGCGGCGGCCAGGCGTACGACGGTCCAGCCGCCGTCGGTGCCGGCGTCGACGACCGTGGCGTTGAGGGTCTGCACCTTGGCGTGGTACTCCGGGCGATCGGGCCGGCTGCGGGTGACCTCGATGACGGCGAGGGTGGGCCGTTCGGGCAGCGACGGCGCGGGCAGGGCGGTCATGGTGGCGAGCTGGGTGGTGGTCATGACTCGCCTCCGTGACGGGATCGGGTGGTGGGGTGCGGATGGTGCGGGTTCCAGTGTGCCTGAGCCGCGCCATCGGCATCCGGTTCGCGGTAACAGGGCGCAACAGTGCCGGGGGTTCTATGCTCGACACGTCACCGCATCCGAGGGAGATCATCAATGCAGCCCAGCCGTACGCGCAAACGACCGGCACTCCCCCGGATAGGCGCGGCCGTGGTGCTCGGGGCCGTCCTCGCCGTGCTCGGGGTAGGAGTCGGCGAACCGCAACCCGCCAGGGCGGATGACCCGGTGACGTTCGATCAGAGTCACATCGTCGACACCGTCGGAGCGCTCGGCGACCGGGAGCCCGAGGTGGTCGCCGCCCTCGATGAGCTCTTCGCCGGCACCCAGATCGACCTGTTCGTGGCCTACGTGTCGAGCTTCGACGGGGTGGACGACACGTCGACCTGGGCCGACCAGACCGCCGTGGACAACGGGTTCGGCGACAACGATGTGCTGCTGGCCGTGGCCACGGATGACCGGCAGTACCAGCTGTCGGTCGCCACCGACTTCGTGCTCGACGAGGCCCAGCTCGCCGAGGTGCAGAACACCGCCATCGAACCGTCGCTGCGGGAGAACGATTGGGCCGGCGCCGCCATCAACGGTGCCGCAGCCATGGAGCAGAGTGTGGCCGGCGAGCCCCTCAGCGCCCCCGTCATCACTCCTGGCGAGGCCGGCCCGAGTTCCGGCGGCTCCGGCGGCGGTTTTCCGCTCTGGATCGCCGTGTTGCTGGTGCTCGCCGTGGTTGGTGGCATCGTCGCGATCGTGATCGTGGTGCTGCGGCGGCGCGGCACCGCCCCCGTCACCGGCCAGGGCAAGCCCACTGACGAGGTGCCGACGGCCGAGCTGAAACGGGAGGCGTCGAGCGCGCTGATCGAGACTGACGACGCCATCAAGACCAGCGGCCAAGAGGTGGGCTTCGCGCTCGCCTCGTACGGGGCTGCCGCCGCGGAACCCTTCCAGGCCGCCGTGAGCGGCGCGGCCGGCAAGCTCAGTCAGGCGTTCACTTTGCAGCAGCGCCTCGACGACGCCGAACCCGACACCGAGGAGCAGGTGCGGGCCTGGTACCGCCAGATCATCGCCCTGTGCGCCGAGGCCAACCGTGCCCTCGACGAGCAGGCCGCCGCCTTCGACGAGTTGCGCCAGCTGGAGGCTAACGCCCCGGCCGCCGCGGCCGAGCTCGACACCGAGCTGGCTGCCGTCGATGCCCTCCTCGACCAGGCCGAGGCCCGGGTGGCGGAACTCGCCACTCGGTACGCCCCCGCCGCGATCGACACCGTCGCCGACAACCCCGAGCAGACCGCCGAACGGCTCACCTTCGCCATCAACGCGCTGGCCGAAGCCCGCACCCAGCTCGCCGCCGGCGAACCGGGCGCCGCGGCCGTGGACATCCGCGCGGCTGAGGAGGCCATCGACCAGGCCAAACTGTTGGTCGACGCCGTCGACAGGCTGGCCGCCGACCTGCAGCGGGCGGAGGCCGGCATCCCTGCGATGCTCGCCGACCTCGACACCGATCTGGTCGCCGCCCGCTCGCTGCCCGCTGCGGGCGAGGCGTCGGCCGCGGTTCCCGGGGTGATCGCCCGCACCGAGCAGACGCTGGCCGAGGTGCGCGCCAGCCTGGCCGCCCCGCCGATCAACCCGATCGAGCTGCTGCGCACCCTCGAGGCCGCGAATGCCGCCATGGATGCCGCGCTGCAGGGGGTGCGCAACGCCCAGTTGCAGGCGCAGCGCCTGCAGGCGGCGTTGGCCCAGAGCCTGCAGTCCGCGCGCAGTCAGGTGTCGGCGGCGGAGGACTTCATCACGGCCCGGCGCGGTGCGGTCGGCGCCGAGGCGCGCACCCGCCTGGCCGAGGCCGGCCGGTTGACCGCGCAGGCCGACTCCCTCGTTGCCAGTGACCCGGCCGCCGCGCTGGCCGTGTCCCAACGGGCCGGCTCGCTGGCCGCGGAGGCGACGGCCCTGGCCCGGCGCGACGTGGACAGTTTCTCGACCAATGACGATGACTTCGGCGACTTCTTCGGCGGTGGCGGGGCCAGCCGGCGCGGCGGCAGCAACGGCTCGATGGGAGCCGTGCTCGGCGGCATCCTGATCGGCCAGATCCTCGGCGGCGGCGGTGGGGGCGGAGGCATGTTCGGTGGCGGTGGCGGCGGTGGCGGCTTCGGAGGGATGGGCGGTGGCGGTCGTCGCAGCAGTGGCGGCGGCTTCGGCGGTGGCGGACGCCCCGGCAGCTTCGGCGGCAGCGGCACCCGCGGCCGGCGGGGCGGTGGCGGCCGCTTCTAGAACTCGCCTGAACCTCCCGCCGCGAGATGACAGTTGAGGCCCCTTAGATGCTCAGGAAGCGGCCTGAAGTGGCGACTCGCCGTCGGCATGCCGCAACAGACCCTTTCAACGAGCCGGAAGGGGCACTGTGCCGCAACTGCGCGAGACTCCTACCGCCCGAGCGCGAACAGGGGCGGGGCCGGGATGTCGACCGTCAGGTCGGCGAGGATCCGGCCGACGGTGGGGGTGAACTTGAAACCGTGGCCGGAGAAGCCGGCGCCCACGATCACCGGGCCGCGCCGGTCGAGCACGAAGTTCGAGTCCGGCGTGGTCGTGTAGGTGCAGCTGATCGCGGCGAAGTCGTCGGGGTCGGCGCCAGGCAGCCATTCTCGGGCGTAACGGCGCAGGGCCAGCAGCTGCTCGGGCTCGGCGGTGAAGTCCCGGTGGTCGGGGTCGACGACGGGGCCCACGCCGTGCCAGCCGGCCTTGATGCCCTCCCCCGGTGTGTGCATTCCGTAGACCGGGGACCGCCAGTACCCGTAACCGGGCGTGCCGGGCCGGTAGCCGTGATTGAAGCCCGGCCAGGTGAAGCTGGTGTCGAGCACGGCGAAGTGCGCCGGCTGCTCCTGGGTGACCACCAGGCGCGGCAACGGCAGCAGCCCGGCGAGCCGGGTGTCCGCCCAGGCGCCGAGCGTGACGATCACCCGTTTGGCCTCGAACTGTTCGGTGTCGGTGTCTACCAGCACCCTGTCATCGCCGATCACCGTCAGCCGGGTGGCCGGCATACCGTGCTCGATGCGCGCGCCGTGGGCGGCCGCAGCGGTCTGCAGTGCGTCGACCGACGCATCCGCGTTCAGGCGGCCGGCCTCCGGCGTGTAGAGCACCTCGGTGTCGAAGCGGATGCCCGGCCAGCGTTCCCGCGCGGCGTCGACGGCCAGCAGTTCGGGGTCGAACCCCACCGAGGTGAGGGCCGCGTGCACCGCCGCGAACGGTTGACCCTGGCCGTGGTTGACCAGGCCCACCTGCTCGAGCAGCGTGGTGTCGGTGTCGTCCTCGAGCTCCCGCCAGAGCCGCAGCGCCTCTACCAGCATGGCCACGTAGGTGGGGTCGGAGTAGCTGAGGTTGAAGTTGCGGGAGGCGCCGTGCGAGGCGCCGGTGGTGTGCCCCCGGTCGAAGCGTTCCAGCAGGGTCACCTCGCGGCCGCGGCGGGACAGCTCCCAGGCGGCCGCTGAGCCCATTGCGCCGCCGCCGAGCACCAGGGTGTCGACACGGGTGGTCATCCGAGCACCTGGCGCACTGTGAAGTCGAGGGCGGCGACGGTGAGGGCGATCGAGGCCACGTCGATGCGTTCGTCGTTGCCGTGGAACAGCATCCGGAAGGTGCCGTAGTCCCAGCGCGGGCTGAGCAGGCCGAAGCCGTAGGCGGGGATGCCGCGGCGCCGGTAGAACCGGGCGTCGGAGCCGCCGACGCTGAGCACCGGCAGCAGGTCGGCGTTCGGGTAGGCGCGGGCGACCGCGGAGCTCAGCGCGGCGAACAACGGGGTGTCCACCGAGGAGCGGGTGGCGGCCTCGAACCTGTCGCCGACGATGTCGATGTCGACCATCAGCTCGCCGAGGGCGTGGCGCAGGTAGGCGTCCACGTGGCCGGCGTCGGTGCCGGGCAGCACCCGGATATCGAGGTCCACGGTGGCCAGCGACGGGATGACGTTTTCCTTGCTGCCGGCGCGCACGATGTTGGGCGAGATGGTGGTGTGGCTGGAGGCGTGCGCGAAGCCGGCCAGGGTGCCCAGCTCGTGCACGGCGTCGTCGATGCGGGCCGGGTCGGTGAGCCGCTCGGCCAGCTCGGCGGGCAGGCCGAGCACCGACACGTAGTGCCGCCAGTCCGCGGTGATCTGCACGGGCGCCTCGAACCGGGCCAACCGGCTCACGGCCTCGGCGGCGATCACGGCGGCGTTGCGGGCGCCCCAGGGCGCCGAGCCGTGGCCGGGGGTGCCGTGCACCACCAGCCGGCGGCCGGCGATGCCCTTCTCCCCCACCGTGGTGGTGATCGACGGCCGCACGCCCACGGGCGCCCCGCCGGATTCGGTGAGCACAAAGTCGGCGTCGATGAGGTCGAGCCGGTGCTCGGTGAGCCAGCCCACCCCGTACCGGCTGCCGCTCTCCTCGTCGGCGACGGCCGCGAAGACCAGGTCCCCGCGCGGCCGGAACGGGCCCATGGCGAGGTCGCGGATCACGACGGCGTAGCTGGCCGTGAGGTAGAGCATGTCCAGGGCGCCCCGGCCCCAGATCTCGCCGTCGACGAGCTCGGCGGTGAACGGGTCGCGGCTCCAGCCGTCCAGGTCCACCGGTACGACATCGGTGTGGCCGACCAGGGCGAGCGACGGGGCGGTCTTGTCGGTGCCGCGGAGGCGGGCGATCAGCGATGCCCGGCCGGGGTGCGGTTCCACCACCTCGAGCTCGAGCCCGGAGCCGGCGAAGAACCCCTCGAGGGTGCGCACGCTGCGGATCTCGCCGCCGGAGTCGGCGGTGCCGTCGTTCACACAGGCGTTGCGGATGAGATCGCGCAGCAGGTCGACGGTCTGGCGGGTGAGCACATCCGGGTCGGTCATCAGCGCACCATTCCCGCCAGGCTGTGGGCGAACTCGTCCAGAATGGCCCGGCCGGCCGGCCAGGCGCCGAGCTTGCTGGCCGCGTTGAGGTGCCCGGCGTTGCCCACGTCGACGAAGCCGGCGCCCCATGCGGCCGCCAGGTTACGGGCGGTGCCGAGAGCGCAATACGGGTCGTCAGCACTGGCAATCACCAGGGCGGGGACGCCGAGCAGGACCGGTTCGGCCGAACGGAAGCTCGGCGCCGCCTGCGGGAACCCTGCTCCGAACCGATCCGGCGGCGCCACCAGCAGGGCGCCGCGAACGCGGCCGGGGTTCTGCGCCAGCCAGGCCGCGGCGGCCAGGCAGCCCAGGCTGTGCGCCACCAGGATCGTGTCCGGCGTGGTGACGGCCGCGTCCACGGCGGCGATCCAGTTCTCGAGGTCAGGCTCGTCCCACGAGGCCGGGCGGATGCGCACGGCATCCGTCTGTGTCGCCTGCCAGCGGGACTGCCAGTGCTTCTCGTTGGAGTCGTTGATGCCCGGCACGATCGTCAGGCTCAGGGGGGTCGGCATGCAACACACACTATCCGCCGCGGCGACGCTGCCGATGAATCGGGCGAAGGTGCAGGGGAACGCGGTAGCTTCTTAGCGTTGACACCCTTCGAAAGGACACTCACATGACCAAGCAGTCGATCTTCGGCCGCATCGCCCAGCTCACCCGGGCGAACATCAACGCGATGCTGGACTCCGCGGAAGACCCCCAGAAGATGCTCGACCAGATGGTGCGTGACTTCACCAACAGCATCGCCGATGCCGAAAGCGCGATCGCCGAGACCATCGGCAACCTGCGCATGCTCGAAGACGACCACCGCGAAGACGTGCAGGCCGCCGGCGAGTGGGGTCGCAAGGCCCTCGCCGCCAGCCGCAAGGCC
Organism: Cryobacterium sp. TMB3-10; assembly: GCF_004402305.1. NCBI lineage: Bacteria > Bacillati > Actinomycetota > Actinomycetes > Micrococcales > Microbacteriaceae > Cryobacterium > Cryobacterium sp. TMB3-10. The sequence goes on from NZ_SOGH01000018.1 coordinate 70,605, forward strand.
GACGAACTGCGCACGAATGGCAACGCCGCCGACGCCGACAAGTTCGACAACCTGGCCAAGGTGGCCCTCGGCCGCCAGCTGCAGTCCGAGAAGGAGGCGAAGGACGCCGAACCGCAGATCATGAGCCAGACCGCCGTCGTGGAGCAGCTCAAGACCGGCCTGAACACCATGAAGACCAAGCTGGGCCAGCTCACCGCCAAGCGCAGCGAACTCATCGCCCGGTCCAAGACCGCTGCCGCGCAGTCGCAGGTGATGGATGCCGTGAAGAGCATCGACATGATGGACCCCACCAGCGAGGTCAGCCGGTTCGAGGAGAAGATCCGCCGCGAAGAGGCCAAGGTGCGTGGCGCCAGCGAACTCGCCGCATCCAGCCTCGACGCGCAGTTCGAGAGCCTCGACGACCTCGGTGAGCTCACCGAGGTGGATGCCCGCCTCGCCGCGCTCAAGGCCGGCTCGCCCTCCTCGATCGAGCAGTAGCGCACCGCCTCACACAGCGTGAATCCGGAACGGCCACGGGAATACCCCGGGGCCGTTCTGTATTGTCACCACCATGACTACTCTCGGAATCATCGGTGCCGGTCATATCGGCAGCCAGCTCGCCCGCCTCGGCGTGGCCAACGGATACGACGTCGTGGTGAGCAACTCCCGCGGTCCGGCGACCCTCGAGGGCCTGGTGGCCGAACTCGGGCCGCGGGCCCGCGCCGCCCTGCCCGCAGAGGCCGCCGCGGCCGGTGATCTGGTGATCGTCACGATCCCGCTGCACGCCATCGACACATTGCCGCTGCCCGAACTGGCCGGCAAGCTCGTGATCGACACCAATAACTACTACCCCCAGCGGGACGGCAACATCGTGGCCCTCGACGAGGAGACCTCGACGACCGCCGAGCTGCTGCAGGACCTGCTGCCGGACGCCAGGGTCGTGAAGGCGTTCAACCACATCTACGCCGCGGACCTCACCACCGACGGCCAGCCGGCCGGCTCGGCGAATCGCCGTGCCCTCGTCATCGCCGGCAACGACCCCGAGGCCCGCGCGGTCGTCACTGCGCTGCTGGACGACTTCGGTTTCGACACCGTGGACCTCGGCCCGCTGAACGAGGGCTGGCGGATCCAGCGCGACACCCCGGGCTACGGCCCGCGGATGGACGAATTCGAGCTGCGCGAGGCGGTGAGCGCGGCCATCCGTTACCGGGACATGCCGCAGGCGGTCTAGGCCGACGCCCCCGAACTGGCAGATGCGCCCGGCCGGGGCCGAGGGGCATACTGGGGTGGTGTCCCCCAACTACGTGGTCGTGCCGCAGTGGCAAGGTTCGGTTTCTCCGCGCGCGATGCGCCTGGTCGACGGGGCGGAGGCGATCCAGGGCGACCTGCCCTCCTCGGTCACCTTTCCCGTCGACGTGCCCGCCGAAGCGGGCGATGCCCTGGACACCGGCATCCACCGGTTCTCGGCGCTGCTGACGGTGCGTGACCGGCAGTTGGCCGTGCTCCGAGCCGGTTCGGAGCCGGTGCTCACGATCGGCGGCGACTGCGGGGTGTCCTTCGGCGCCGTCGAGCACGCCTCCCGCCGGCACCCCGGCGACATCGCGCTGGTCTGGTTCGATGCCCACCCCGACCTGCACACCAGCGAATCCTCGCAGTCCGGTGGCTTCGGTGGCATGGTGCTGCGCGCCATCCTCGGTGACGGCGTCGACGGTCTCGCGCTCGACGCCGATACCCGGCTCAGCCCGGACCGGGTGGTGCTGGCCGGCGTGCGCGACATCGACCCGGCCGAAGATGTCTACATCACGGAGCAGGGCATCCCGCTGGTGCCGGTGGAGGATTTCGGCACCCCGGCGGCGGTCGTGGCCGCGGTCAAGCGCACCGGCGCCGCGCACGTGTATGTGCACATCGACCTCGACGTGCTCGATCCTGCCACGATCGTCGGCCTGTCGAACATCTACCCGTTCGGTCTGGCCGTGGAGGGCCTCACCGCCGCGATCACGGCGCTCCGCGCCGAATTCTCTCTGGCCGGCGCCACCATCGCCGGCTTCGCGCCGTCCTCCCCCGAGGCTGCCAACGACGACCTGCCCAGCATCCTGCGCATCATCAGCGCGATCACCCGCTGACGACCTTTTCGCTTGCCTGATCGAAGGAGATCAACCATGACCACGGAGGACTTGAGAGTCGTGACCGAGCGGCGCGGGCACCTGCTGCTGATCGGGCTGAATCGGCCCGAGAAGCGCAATGCGGCTGACTTCGCCATGTTGCAGCAGCTCGCGCTGGCCTACGGGGAGCTGGAGCGTGACCCGGAGCTGCGCGTGGGTGTGGTGCACGCTCGCGGCGAGCACTTCACCGCCGGGCTCGACCTGGCCGATGTGGGCCCGCGGCTCGGCCCCGACGGTATCGACATCGTGCCTGAGGGCGGCCTCAACCCCTGGCAGGTCGACGGCACCGCGCTGACCAAGCCCGTGGTGATCGCCGTGCAGGGCACCTGCCTCACCCTGGGCATCGAGCTGATGCTGGCCAGCGACATCGTCGTCGCCGCCGAGTCCACCCGGTTCGGCCAGATCGAGGTGAGCCGGGGCATTCTGCCGTTCGGCGGCGCCACGATCCGGTTCCCGCGCGCCGCCGGCTGGGGCAATGCCATGCGCTGGCTGCTCACCGGGGACATGTTCGACGTCAGGGAGGCGCACCGGATGGGGCTGGTGCAGGAGATCGTACCGAACGGTCGCGAGCTGCACCGTGCCATCGAGCTCGCCGAGCGCATCGCCGCGCAGGCGCCGCTGGCCGTGCAGGCCACCCTCGCCAGCGCCCGCACGGCGCTCCGTGACGGACCCGCAGCGGCCGAGGCCGAGCTGCAGCCCGCCCTGGCGCGCCTGGCCGGGTCGACGGATGCCCGCATCGGCATGGAGGCGTTCCTCTCGCGCCAGCCCGCCGCGTTCCAGGGACGCTAGTCTGGCGAACTCTGGATTCCTCCCGGGAACGGTCGGTAGGCTGCGACGATGACCGACTCTGCAGCGATGCCCGCCACCCGTAGCTATGACGTCATCGTGATCGGTGCCGGCGCCGTGGGCGAGAACGTGGCCGACCGCACCGTGCAGGGGGGCCTCCGCACCCTCATCGTGGAGGCCGAACTCGTCGGCGGCGAGTGCTCATACTGGGCCTGCATGCCCTCCAAGGTGCTGCTGCGCAGCGGCGCCGCCCTCGCCGCGGCCCGCCGGGTGGCCGGCGCGGCCGAGGCGGTCACCGGGCAGCTCGACGTGGCTGCCGTGCTGGGGCGCCGCACCACCTTCACGCACGACTGGAACGACGACAGCCAGGCCGACTGGCTGGCCTCCGCGGGCATCGACCTGCTGCGCGGCCACGCCAGGCTCAGCGGCGTGCGCGAGGTCACCGTGCAGACGACGGATGGGCCGGTGGTCGTCACTGCCAGGCACGCCGTGGTCCTCAGCACCGGGTCCAGCGCCCTGTTGCCCGACATCGACGGCCTCTCCGACGTGTCACCGTGGACCAGCCGGGACGCCACCTCGGTGACGAACCTGCCCGGCCATCTCGCCATCATCGGCGGTGGTGTCGTCGCCGTGGAGATGGCCGCCGCGTACCGGTCGCTTGGCGCCGAGGTGACCCTGCTCGTGCGCAGCTCCCTGCTGCGGGACCAGGAACCGTTCGCCGGCGAGCTGGTGGCCGCCGCCCTCGCCGACGCGGGTGTCCAGGTGCTCACCGGCGCCAGCCCCACCGCCGCCCGCCGCATCGATACCGGCCAGGTGGCCCTGGTGCTCGCCGACGGCCGCACCATCACGGCCGACGAGGTGCTCGTGGCCACCGGCCGGGTGCCGCGCAGCCAGGACCTCGGCCTGGAGACCGTGGGCCTCACTCCGGGCGACTGGGTCGACGTGGACGACACCCTGCTGGTCACCGGCGACTCCGCCGCCCTGGCCGGCGACTGGCTCTACGCCACCGGCGACGTCAACCATCGGGCCCTGCTCACCCACCAGGGCAAGTACCAGGCCCGGGCCGCGGGAGACGTCATAGCCGCCCGCGCGAGCGGCCGGATCGTCGACGACGCACCGTGGGGCACCCACGTGGCCACGGCCGATCACGCCGCGGTGCCGCAGGTGACCTTCACCGACCCCGAGGTGGCCTCGGTCGGGCTGACCGCCGCGGCGGCCGAGCAGGCCGGCTACCGCATCCGGGTGCTCGACTACGACCTGGCCGGGGTCGCCGGCGCCAGCGTGCTGGCCGACGGCTACAGCGGGCAGGCCCGCGCCATCGTCGACCTCGACACCGAGGTGCTGCTGGGTGTCACCTTCGTGGGCGCCGGTGTCGGCGAGCTGCTGCACGCGGCCACCATCGCCGTGGTCGGCGAGGTACCGATCAGCCGGCTCTGGCACGCTGTGCCCAGTTACCCCACCCTCAGCGAGGTCTGGCTGCGGCTGCTCGAGGCCTACGGCCGGCTGCCGGCCAGCAGCGACCGGAGCCTCTGATGCGACGGCTTCTGCTCGATTCCCCGCTCAGCCGGGCCGGGTATCTGTACGCCACCGCCGTCGGCCTGGTCTGGGGTGCGATCTGGAGCACCGGCCGCGTCGAACGCCGGAACGGCCTGTTCGTGTTCCGAGGGCTGCCCGCCTGGTCGTTCGGCCGCGGCGGCTCCTGCGTGGGCGCCGTCTACCTCACCAACCAGAACGTGACGGCAGATGTGCTCGAGCACGAGGCCGTGCACAAGGTGCAGTGGCAGCGTTACGGCATGCTTTTTCCGCTGCTGTATCTGCTCGCCGGGCGGGACCCGTTGAAGAACCGGTTCGAGATCGAGGCGGGCCTGGAGAAAGGCGGCTACCTACGCCAGAAGCGTGCGGCTACGCGTGCTCCGCGCGCCCGTCACGCCAGTACCCCATGAAGGCCACCTGGCGACGGTTGATGCCGACCTCGGAGACGAGGAAGCGGCGCAGCCGCTTGATCACACCGGCTTCACCGGCCAGCCAGGCGTAGAGCTCGCCGTCGAGAGCCGATCCGTCCGGCACCTCCCAGAGGATGCTCTCGTCGATGTCGATGTCGGGCAGCTCGGTACCGCTGTGGTGTGCGGTCAGGAAGCGGGCCGTCCAGCCCCGAACGGCGGATTCGAGCGCGGAACCGTGGGCGGCGCCGTTGCGGGCCAGCCAGGTCACGGTGACCCCGTCGGGAGCGTTGGTCTCGTGCGCGTCGCCGTCTTCGGGCACCTCGATGTAGGCGCAGCCCCGAGCGGTGCGCGGCAGGGCCGAGAGGATGGCGCAGATCGCCGGAGCGGCGGTCTCGTCGCCGGCGATGAGCACGGTGTTGGCGTTGCCCGGGGCCCACTCGATGCCCACGATCGGGTTGTCGCCGTCGGCGACAGGTCCCACGATGGCGACCTCGTCGCCGACGATCGCGGCGCGCACCCAGCGCGATGCGGGGCCGGCGTCGCCGTGGGTGACGAAGTCGATGTCCACCTCGCGGTGCTCGGGGCGGGCGTGCCGCACGGTGTAGGTGCGCAGGGGGTTCCGGCGCTCCGCGGGCAGGTCGCGCCAGGTCTCGTACCAGGAGTCGCTCTGCGGGAAGGACGAGACCCCGACGCCGGGCAGCGGGAGGACGAGCTTGATGCGCTGATCGAGGCCGGCGGTGCCGAATTCGTGCAGGTCGGGGCCGGTGAAGGTCACCCGGGTGAAATTTGTCGACAGACGTTGCACGCGGGCCACCGAGACGGCGAACGGGCGGTAGCTGGGGCGCGGTGCCCGCACGCGTGCGGCGGCCGGCGCGGGAGCGACTGTCGAGGTAAGCATGGCCTAAGTATGGCATGCCTTACCTATGTTTCACCTAGCGATTTCCGGTGAACGGTTCCGAGGTGGGTCGTTACGCGGCGGTGACCCACTCGCTGGCGACGTAGCTGCCCGCGCCGCGCCGCGTGGCCGGGCTGACGTAGCCGGTGGGGATCGCGGCGGGCTGTCCGCTGCTCACGTAGCCGGCCGGCTCGGCTGAACGATCGGTGCGGGGGCCGGCGATGCTGATGTAGGAATTCATGATGCTCCTGTCGGGTGGGGCTGGTTTCGACGCAGAGCTTCATTGGACGCGTGCTGGTGGTGGTGCGTGATCGCGCGGCCGGCCGGCTGGGCCGGCCGCGCGAGTGAGGTGGTGCGGGTGCTACTCGCCGACGCCGACGGGCTCAGCGGCCACGTTGGCCGAGCCGGCCGCAGCGTCGGTGGCCAGGTTCAGCCTGAGGCTCGCGCCGAGGGTGGTGTCCACGTTCGTCCAGTACTGGATGGCGCGTTCCTTGACCTCGGGGCGGGTGACGCCACCGACGGCACCGGTGATGGTCTCCAGGAACCGGGCCTTGGCCGCGTCGTCGAAGACGTCGCGGTAGAGGGTGCCGGCCTGGCCGAAGTCGTCGTCCTCGGAGCGGAGGGTGGCGGCGCTGCGCACCAGCGCACCGTCGAACTCCCAGCTGCCGTCGCCCGCGAGGGCCGGATCGGCGACGGGGCCGCCGAGCGAGTTGGGCGCGTAGACCGGGGCGCTGGCGTCGTTGAAGTGGTACCGGGCGGCGCCATCCTGCGAGTAGTTGTGCACCGGGGCCTGGGGCGCGTTCACCGGCAGCTGGTTGTAGTTGGTGCCCACGCGGTAGCGCTGGGCATCCGGGTAGGAGAAGATACGAGCCATCAGCATCTTGTCGGGGCTGGCGGCGATGCCGGGCACGAAGTTGGCCGGCGAGAACGCGGCCTGTTCGATCTCGGCGAAGAAGTTGCCCGGGTTGCGGTTGAGGGTGTGCGTGCCCACCTTGATGAGCGGGAAGTCCGCGTGCGGCCAGACCTTGGTGAGGTCGAACGGGTTGAACCTGTAGGTCTTGCCCTCTTCGTAGGGCATGACCTGCACGTGCACGTCCCAGGACGGGAAGTCGCCGGCGTCGATGGCTTCGTAGAGGTCGCGCCGGTAGTAATCGGCGTCGGCGCCGGCGATGAGCTCGGCCTCTGCGCCTTCCATCTCGATGTTGCCCTGGTTGGAGGTGAAGTGGTACTTCACCCAGAAGCGCTCACCGGCGGCGTTGATCCACTGGTAGGTGTGCGAGCCGAAGCCGGGCATGGTGCGCCAGGACCGCGGCAGGCCGCGGTCGCCCATCAGGTAGGTCACCTGGTGGGCGGACTCGGGCGAGAGGGTCCAGAAGTCCCACTGCATGTCGGCGTCGCGGAGGCCGGAGCCGGGCAGGCGCTTCTGCGAGTGGATGAAGTCGGGGAACTTGATGCCGTCGCGGATGAAGAACACCGGGGTGTTGTTTCCGACGATGTCGTAGTTGCCCTCCTGGGTGTAGAACTTCACCGAGAAGCCGCGCACGTCGCGCCAGGTGTCCGGGCTGCCCTGCTCGCCGGCGACGCTGGAGAAGCGCTGCAGGGTGTCGGTGCGCGCGCCGGGCTGGAACAGCGCCGCGCGGGTGTATGCGGACACGTCACCGGTGACTTCGAAAACGCCGTGCGCTCCGCCGCCCTTGGCGTGCACGATGCGCTCCGGGATGCGCTCGCGGTTGAACTGCGCGAGCTTCTCGACCAGGTAGCGGTCGTGCAGGGCGGTGACGCCGTCGGCGCCGGCGGTGAGGGAGTGCTCGTCGCTGGGAACCGGGGTTCCGGTCTGGGTGGTGGTGGGGGGCAGTGTTGTCATGGTGCTCCTTCGTGTCATGTGCTGGTCGTTCGCGTCGTTTAGAAGTCGGTGGATGTCGAGGGGAGCGTCGTGCCGGTCTGGCAGTCCGGGCAGAGACCCCAGAAGGTGACCTCGGCGGTCTGCACGACGAAGCCGGCGGTGTCAGACGGGGTCAGGCAGGGAGCTTCGCCGGTCACGCACTCCACGTCGCGAACGCTGTGGCAGTTCGTGCAGACGATGTGGTGGTGGTTGTCGCCCACCCGGCGCTCGAACAGCGCGGCGGAGCCGGCCGGTTCGATGCGGCGCACCAGACCGGCGGTGTTGAAGGCGCCGAGCACACCGTAGACCGCCTGCAGGGAGGTGCCGGGCAGTTGCCGGCTGACGGCCTCGAAGAGCTGGTCGGCGGTGGCGTGCGGAGACTCGGCGAGCCCGCCAAGCACGGCCAGCCGGGGTGCGGTGACCTTCAGTCCCGCAGCGCGAATCTCGGCGGCATGGTCGGCGGCGTGGTCGAGGGCGGCTGGTATCGCCTGGTCGTCCATTCCGTGTCTGTGCATGCCCTCACGCTAGCAGTTGTTTTGAATTACTCAAAACAAGACACGCCGGTCACAGGCCGGCCGGCACCCGGTCCTGCCAGCGGAGTCTGCGCTCCAGTTGCGCCCCGAGCGCCAGCAGGGTGGCCTCGCCGCCCGGCCGGCCGATCAGTTGAACACCCATCGGCAGCCCGTCGGCGGTCTGCGCGACGGGCAGGGTGATGGCCGGCAGGCCGCAGACATTCACCATCGAGGTGAACGGCGTGTACTGCACCTGCTGGGCGAAGTTGCGTTCGCCATCCGTGGCGTCGTACCAGCCCACAGGTCGCGGGGTCAGCGCCAGCGCGGGCGTGAGCACGGCGTCGAAGCGGGCCAGCTGACGGATGAACGAGCGCTCGTAGGCGGCCAGGGTGCTCAGCGCCTCGGCCACGGCGCTGCCGGTCAGCGAACGGCCGCGGTGCATCAGCCACCGGGTGAGGGGTTCGAGCAGGGCCTCCTGCTCCGGGGTTTCGGCGGGGATCCGGGCCGCGCTGAGCTGCCACATCGCCCGGAAGGCCGGCGCGTAGCTCGGGTCTGCCGTGAGGGCGGTTTGTTCGATGCCGTGCCCCATCGCCGCGAAGCCGTCCACGGCCGAGGTGAGCGCGGCCAGGGCCTCGGGAGCCAGGCTGATCTCGTAGGCGTCGTCCCAGGCCGAGGTGGTCATCACGCCCAGCTGGTACCGGCCCTCACCGCGGATGGCGGCGCCGAGCAGCTGCTCGTCTCCCCCGGGCGCCCGCACCGAGAACGGATGCTCCGGCCGGCCGCCGCCCGGCGCGATCATGGCGTCCAGCAGCAGGGCCGCATCCGCCACGGTGCGGGCCAGCGGGCCGGCCACCGGCAGTCCGCCGGGCACGTCGAGGCCGCTCGCCGCCGGAATTCGGCCCCGGGACGGCTTCAGGCCGACGAGGCCGCAGGCGGCGGCGGGGATCCGCACCGAGCCGCCGCCGTCACTCCCGGGTGCGAACGGCAGCATCCGGGCGGCCACGGCCACCGCGGCGCCGCCGCTGGAGCCGCCGGCGCCGAAAGTGGGGTTCCAGGGATTGCGGGCCGGCGGGGCGGCCAGGCTCTCGGTGTAGGAGGGCAGACCGAACTCGGGTGTATTGGTCTTGCCCAGGCTGATTCCGCCGGCAGTGTCGAGGGCCTGCACGAGCAGGTCGCTGGTTTCGGGCACGTTGTCCCGCATCAGCCGGGAGCCCAGGCGCGCGGGCACGCCGGCGCGCAGCTGCAGATCTTTGTCGCCGAAGGGCAGGCCCCATAGCGGTGCGGTGCGGGGAACCTCGTTCTCCACGAACCGGGCCCTGGCCAGGGCGGCCTCGGCGGTCACGGTGACAAAAGCGCCGAGCCCGGGGTTCAGCCGCTCGATGCGGGCCAGGTAGTGCTCGGTGAGGTCGGTGGGGCCGATCTCGCCCCGCTGCAGCGACCGCCACTGGTCGAGGGCGGTCAGTTCGAAGAGGTCGGCCATCCCCCGAGCCTAGCCATGCTGGCGCCGGAAACCCCGGCGAGGGTAGCCTCGGAGGATGACCCGCACCAAGACTGCCGCGCTGTACAACCCGATGGGCACGACCGCCCTGGTCACCGGCGCGTCCAGCGGGCTGGGGGTGGGCTTCGCGCACGAGCTCGCCCGCCGCGGCGCCGACCTGGTGCTCACCGCCCGGCGGCTCGACCGCCTGGAGGCCCTCGCGGTGGACCTGGCCGAGAAATACGGCACCGTGTCGACGGTGATTCCGCTCGACCTCGCCGAACCCGGCGCCGTACCCGAGCTGGTGCGGGACCTGACCGAACGCGACATCCGGGTGGCCACCCTGGTCAACAACGCCGGCTTCGGCCATTTCGGCGCCCTGGTGGATGCGCCGGCCGGCCGGGTGCACGACCAGGTCGCCGTGAACGTGGCGGCGCTGACGGATCTCACCCACGCCCTGCTGCCCGGTCTTCAGGCCGCGGCCCTCGCCCATCCGCACGGGGCCGCACTGGTGAACCTGGCCAGCACCGCAGCGTTCCAGCCGGTGCCGCGGCTGGCCGTGTACGCCGCCGCCAAGGCCTACGTGCTCAGCCTCACCGAGGCGCTCTGGTACGAGACGCGGGCCACCGGCCTCAAGGTCACCGCGGTGTGCCCCGGCCCCACCGAGACCGAGTTCTACGCCGTCGCCCGGCGGTCACCGGACGGGCCGCGGCGTCTGATGAGCGTCGACGAGGTGATGCACACGGCCTTCGCCGCTCTCGACGCGGCCACGACTCCCCCGCACACCGTCGTCGGCGGCCAGAACCGGGTCGTCGCCTGGCTGGCCGGAACAGCACCCCGGCGCGCCGTGGTGACGGTGACCGGGCGGTTGTCGCGCCGCTGAGTTGCCGGCTGCCGCTACTTCAGGCTCTTCTGAAGCAGCACGGTGCCCAGCCAACGCTCGAACTTGAAGCCGACCTTGCCCATCCGGCCGATCTCCTCGAAACCGAAGTCCTGGTGCAGCTTGATCGAGGCGTCGGCGCCCTGGTCGGCGATCACGGCGATGATCTCCTTGAGGCCGGCGGCCCTGGACCGCTCGATGAGTTCGGCCAGCAGAACCCGGCCCAGCCCCTTGCCGGTGGAGGCGGCACCGAGGTAGATGGAGTTCTCGACGGTGAACCTGTAAGCCTTCTTCTGCTTCCACGGGCTCACCAGGGCGTAGCCGAGCAGCTGGCCGGCAGGGGACTCGGCGACGATGAACGGCATGCCGAGCTTGGCCAGGTAGTGGAACTTGTCGCGCCATTCGGCAAGCGTCATCGCATCCTCGTCGAAGGTGACGGTGCTGTTCGCGACGTAATAGTTGTAGATCTCCTGAATATGGGGCAGGTCGGTCTCCACCGCGTCGCGCAGCGCGTACTCGAACGGCGCCTCGGGCGCCGGCGCCGGAGACAGGTGACGCGGCAGCCGCCGACGGGGCTGGTATTCCTCTTCTAACACCGGACGGGTCCTCTCCACATGCTGTTCAGGCTACCGTCAGCGACCAGTCGATGGGCGCGGCGCCCTGCGCGGCCAGCAGCGCGTTCGCCCGGCTGAACGGGCGCGATCCGGTGAATCCACGTCGGGCCGACAGCGGGCTCGGATGCGCGGAGACGATGGTGGGGGTGTCTCCCAATAGCGGGGCGAGGTTTTCGGCGTCCTTGCCCCAGAGGATGGCGACCAGCGGCGTGCCGCGGGCGGCCAGCGCCCGGATGGCCTGCTCGGTCACGGCCTCCCAGCCGTGTCGCCGGTGCGAGCCCGCGGCGCCGGCCCGCACCGTGAGCACCCGGTTGAGCAGCAGCACGCCATGCCGGGTCCAGGGGGTGAGGTCGCCGGTGGCCGGGGTCGGCAGCCCGAGATCGTCGTGCAGCTCGGTGAAGATGTTGCCCAGGCTCCGCGGCACCGGGCGCACCTCAGCGGCCACCGAGAAGGCCAGGCCCACCGGATGCCCTGGGGTCGGGTACGGGTCCTGGCCCACGATGAGTACCCGCACGTCGGCGAACGGCTGCCGGAAGGCCCGCAGGATGTGCTCCGGCGCGGGCAGCACTCGTTCGCCGGCCGCGGCGTCGGCCCGCGCGAAGGCGAGCGGGGCCGCGAACGGGTCCACGGTGTTCACGTCGACCGGCGCATCCCCCGCGCCGGGGACGCCGAAGGCGCGCGCCCAACCGGGGTCGATCGGCGCCGCGATCAGCGCGGGTTCTGCCATCCGCTAGGCGCCGAAGGTGCTCACCAGCACCCCGCCCTCGGATTCGCTGACGGTCCAGACACTGCCGGCGCCGGCCACGCCGAGGGTGCCCTGGCCCACGATCAGCACGGTGCCCTCGTCCACGGCGAGGCCGCCGCGGATGAGTCCGGCCTCGGTGGCGGCGACCATGCGGCTCAGGGTGCCCCACTGGGCGACGTGCACGTCGACGGTCACGTCGAGCAGGCCGATGCCGTTCTCGATGGTGATCTCGTCGAGGTCTTCCGAGGCTTCCTGCGGGCTCACCGGCACGCCGCCGATGCGCCAGCCGCCGAGCAGGGCTCGCTCGGCCGCGATCATCGCGCCGGCGGAGTAGCCCAGGTACGGGATGCCGGCGGCCACCTGGCGGCGGATCTCACCGGCGATGGGCGCGACGGCCGTGAGGTAGGCGGGGGTGAGGCCGCCGCCGATGACGATGCCGTCGGCATCCGCCACCGCCAGCAGGGTCGCCAGGCCATCGAGGGCCAGCGACGTGATGACGGGGTCAAGCGGGCCGGCTGCTTCGAGCGCGGCGACGAGTTTGGCGGCGTGGTCGTCGCCGTCGCCGTTCCGCACCACGATGATCGCGATCCGCGGGTCGGTGCGGCCAGCGGCGGTGGCCCGCAGGGCGGCCTCGGCCAGGAACGGCCCGAAGACCGCCGCGTCGTTCTCGGTGTCGTTTTCGGGGGCCCAGCCGCCGCCGATGAGGTGGATGCTCATGCGTCGACCACCGAGGTGAGCGGGGTGGCCGTGACGGGCGGCAGCGACGACCAGGGGAAGACGATCCAGCCGTCGGTCTCGCGCCAGGTGAAGTCGGGCACGTGCACGGTGCGCGGCTTGGTGTACAGGGTGGCGGAGCGCACCTCACCGGCCGATTCCTTGAGGATGCCGACCACGAGGGCGAGGGTGTGGCCGGAGTCGGAGACGTCGTCGACCAGCAGCACCCGCAGGCCCGCCAGGGCCGGGGCGTCGAGCATCGGGCCGGACAGCACGGGCTCGGGCAGGCGCTCGTCGATGCCGCTGTAGAACTCGACGTTGATGGAGCCGCAGTTCTTGGTGCCGAGGGCGTAGGAGATGGCTCCGGCGAGCAGCAGTCCGCCGCGGGCGATGGCGATCACGACATCGGGCTGGAAGCCGCTGGCCAGCACCGTCGAGGCCAGCGACCTGGAGGCGTCGGCGAAGTCGGTCCACTCCAGCACCTCGCGCGGCGGGTCGATGGTGGCGGGGGGCGCGGTTTGCTGCTGGTCGGGTTGCATTTGTCAATGGTAGAACCTCGGGCGGCCGCAGTGCGCGGCCGAAGGGCCCGGTTCCGCGGCGACGCCCCGGTTACAGGAGAATTGACCCATGATCACACTGCACCAGGACGCCCACGGTTTCATCCGCATGAACCGCCACTTCCCCAGCAAGACCCCCATCGCGATTCTCTTCACCGACGGCACGACCGGCGAGTACACCGGCGCTCGGCTGAACGACCTGTACGACACGGCGCTGGCTACCTTCCGCGCCGAGAACCGCCTGGATGCCAAGGGCTTTTCCCGCGCGCCGGCGAAGACCGTGCACCCCACCAACAACGTGGAATTCGTGCCGGTCGAGTCCGGGATGGCGCCGTAACCGCCTTGTGAGCCTTCTGCCGCACAGCGCCGAGGTGGAGATCGTGCTGCTCCTGGCCTCCCCCGTGCACCGCTACGAGGGGCGCCCGGCCGACGGGCCGCTGCCGATGGTCGGCGCGGAGAGCCACCCCAGCGTCCGCCTGCGGGCGGGCCTGGGCATCGTGGGCGACCGGCACTTCGCCAAACCGGCGCACGTGCACGCGTCGGTCACCGTGATGAACGCCGACGTTCTGGCGCAGGTGGCGGATGACCTCGGCCTGCCGCGCACCCTGGACCCGGCCGCCACCCGGCGCAACGTCCTGCTGCGCGGGGTGGATATCGACTCTCTGCGCGGCGCCACCTTCTCGCTCGACACCGGCGACGGCCCGGTCGAATTTCTGGTCAACCGGCCGGCGAACCCGTGCGCCTGGATGGACGTGGTGCTGGCTCCCGGCGCGCACCGGGCCCTGCGGGGCCGCGGCGGTATGCGCTGCGAACCGCTGACCGACGGGATGCTGCGGCTCGGGCCCGCCCGGCTGCGCTGCACCAGCCCCCTGACCGGTGTGGGGCTTACGGGTGCCGAACCGCCTGGCCGGCCAGCACGGCCCGGTAACCCTCCCGGTAACTCGGATAGGTGAAGCTGAACCCGGTCTCGAGGATTCGACGGTTGCTCACGCGTTTGTCGCCGCCGCGGCGACCGCCGGTCTCGACGATCTCCGGGTGGGGCAGGCCGAGTTCGTCGGCGAGGAAATCCAGCACCTCGGTGGCGGGCACCGGCGTCGAGTCGACGCCGAGGTAGAGCGGGTCGGGCGCCGTGTCCCGACAGACCAGGTGCACGATCATGGCCGCGGCGTCGTCGCGGTGGATCCGGTTGCTGAGACGGCCGCGCGCGGCAATCGTCGCCCGCCCCTCGCGGACCTGCCTGATCAGGCGGTCCCGGCCGGGGCCGTAAATGCCGCCCAGGCGCAGCACGACGGCGGCCGGGATCCGGCTGCGCAGCAACTGCTCGGCCTCGAGCAGGATCGAGTCGGTGCCCGGTCCCGGGGCCGCCGGGGTCTCCTCGTCGACAGTGCTGCCGTCGTTCACGTCGTACACCGCGGTGGAGGACACCAGCAGGAACCGGCGCGGGGTGACCCCGGTCGCGTCGAGGGCGTCGAGGAGGTTGGCCAGGCCGGTCACATACGCGGCCCGGTACACCGCGGGGTCTGGGTTGCCCGCGGCGACGGTCACGATCACGATCTCGGTGTCCGCCGGCACCTCGGGCCGCTCGCGGCTCAGGTCGACGGACTGCCCGTTGAGGGCGACCGGGAGCACCCCGGCCTGGCGGCGCACTCCCACCACTCGTTGGCCGAGGGCGACCAGGCGGAGGCCCACCTCGGTGCCGAGGTCGCCGCATCCGGCTATCAGTACAGTCATGACTCCAGTATGGAGCGGCTCGCGCGGCGTCAGAGCACGTCGCCGTCGGCCGCCGGCGGAACGTGGCGTTCCGGCGTGCCGTTGTAGAACGACAGCGGCCGGATCAGCGCGTTCGCGGCCAGTTGTTCCATGATGTGCGCGGTCCAGCCGGTCACCCGGGCGGCGACGAAGATCGGCGTGAAGCTGGCGGTGTCGAAACCCATCAGGTGGTACGCCGGGCCGGCCGGGTAGTCCAGGTTGGGCAGGATGCCGGTGCGGGTCTTCATGCCGTCGGCGAGCGATTCGTAGAGGTCGAGCAGGTCGGGCCGGTCGAAGTGGTCGATCAGGGTGAGCAGCGCCGCGTGCATGGTGGGCACCCTGGAGTCGCCGTGTTTGTACACCCGGTGGCCGAAGCCCATCACCTTGCGCTTGTGCGCGAGGGTGTCCTCCAGCCAGAGTTCTGCGCGCTCTGCCGACCCGTCGCCCAGGCCGATCTCACTGAAGATGTGCATCACGGCCTCGTTCGCGCCGCCGTGCAACGGGCCCTTGAGCGCCCCAATCGCCCCGGTCACGGCGGAGTAGAGGTCGGAAAGGGTGGAGGTGATCACCCGGGCCGTGAACGTGGACGCGTTGAAGGAGTGCTCGGCGTACATGATCATCGACACGTCGAAGGCTTCGACGACCTCGACCTCCTGCACCTCGCCGAAGGTCATGTAGAGGAAGTTCGCCGAATAACCGAGGTCGTCGCGGGGTTCGACGAGGTCGAGGCCGTGCCGGCGGCGCTGATCGTACGAGACGATCGCCGGCAGCTGCGCGAACAGGCGCAACGACTTGGCCAGGTTGGCCTCCACCGACGAGTCCGGGGTGCTCAGGTCGTTGGCGCCGATCACGCTCACGGCGGTGCGCACCACGTCCATCGGATCGGCGGAGGTGGGGATCTCGTCGATCACCCGGCGCACCGAGTGGTCCAGGCGCCGGAGTGACCGCTCGGCGACTTCGAATGCGGCCAGTTGCACATCGTCCGGCAGCTCGCCGTGCCAGAGCAAATAGGCGACCTCTTCGAAGCTCTTCTGCGCGGCCAGTTCCTGCACCGGGTAGCCGCGGTAGAGCAGCGAGTTGGAGTCGGGGTTGACCCTGGACACCGCCGTCGTATCGGCCACCACCCCGGCCAGGCCGCGGTGGATCTCCGGCACGACCGGCTGTTGCACCGGGGCCGTGTGGGTGGGCTGGTTGATAGTCATTTCGCTCCTTTGCGTCCTGAGGTACTTAGCCGTGCTGGTACTGCTTCGTGGTGCCGTTGTGGTGCTGGGCTAGCCGTCGTGACCGCTCAGAGTGAAGTTGAAAATCCCCGAATCGAAGCGATTGTAAGCCTCGTAGTCCAGCAGCCGGTAGAGCTCGGCGCGGGTTTGCATGTCCGGCAGCCGGCTGGTCAACGAGCCCTCGGCGAGGATGGTGTCCAGGCCCGCGACGGCTGCGCCCATCGCCAGGCGCAGCAGCGACACCGGGAAGATCACCAGGTTGATGCCCACGTCGGCGAGCTGGTCGACCCTGAAGAGTTCGCTCTTGCCGAACTCGGTCATATTGGCCAGGATCGGCACGTCCACCGCCGCCCGGATGGCTTCGAATTCGGCCAGGGTGCCCATGGCCTCGGGGAAGATCGCGTCGGCGCCGGCATCCACCAGCGCCTTGGCCCGGTCGATCGCTGCGGCCAGCCCGTCGACGGCGCGGATGTCGGTGCGCGCCATCACGAGCAGGTTCGCATCCCGCCGGGCGTCGACGGCCGCGCGGATGCGCTTGAGGGCCGTGTCGGTGTCGACGACCTGCTTGCCGTCCAGGTGCCCGCAGCGTTTGGGGTTGACCTGGTCCTCGATGTGCAGGCCGGCCACGCCGGCATCCTCGAGGGTCTGCACGGTGCGGGCCACATTCATCGGCTCGCCGAAGCCGGTGTCGGCGTCGACGAGGGTGGGCAGGTCGGTCATCCGGGAGATCTGCTGACTGCGGCCGGCGACCTCGGTGAGGGTGGTCAAACCGATGTCGGGCAGACCGAGGTCGGCGGCGAGCACGGCACCGGAGATGTAGACGCCCTCGAATCCCTTGGCCTGGATCAGTTTGGCGCTGAGCGGGTTGAACGCGCCGGGGAAACGCAGCAGCTCGCCGCCGGCGAGGTCGGCGCGGAGTTGCGCGCGCTTGGCGGCGGGGGTGAGTCCGGAGTAGAGCATCAGAAGATTCCGTTCAGGCTGGGCAGCGGTTCGAGGAGGCCGGGGCGGGCCACCAGGGTGAGGCCGCCGAGTTCGGCAGCGGTCAGCTCCGGCAGCCGCTGGGCGAGGTCCAGGAACCGCTCGATCTCGGCCGGCTCCAGGGCGTTCGCGGCGAGCAGCCGGAACTTGGCGACGTAGTCGGCGCGCACGAACGGGCGGGCGCCGAGCGGATGCGCATCCGCGACGGCCAGCTCATCGACCAGACGACTGCCGTCGGCCAGCAGGATCTCGACCCGGCCGCCGAACGCCTTCTCGGCGGGGTCGCTGGAGTGGTACCGGCGGGTCCACTCGGCATCTTCGCTCGTGCTGACCGTGTTCCACAGGGCCACGGTGTCGGCCCGGCCGGCGCGCTCGGGCCGGTAGGAGTCCTCGTGATGCCAGGAGCCGTCCTGGAGCGCGACGGTGAAGATGTACGGCACCGAGTGGTCCAGGGTTTCCCGGCTGGCCAGCGGGTCGTACTTCTGTGGGTCGTTGGCTCCGGAGCCGATCACGTTGTGGGTGTGGTGTGAGGTGTGGATGACGATGCTCGCCACCGCGCCGGGCACCAGGATTTCGGGGTGCTCGCGGTGCAGCTTCCGGGCCAGGTCGATGAGCGCCTGGGCCTGGTACTCCGCGGAGTGCTCCTTGGTGAAGCTGTCCAGGATCGCCCGTTTGGGCTCACCCGCGGCCGGCAGGGCTACGTCGTAAGCGGCATCCGGTCCGTCGAGCAGCCAGGCGATCACGCCGTCCTCACCCTCGTAGATCGGGGTGGGGCTGGTCTGGCCGCGCATGGCCCGGTCGACGGCCTCGACGGCCATCTTGCCGGCGAACGCGGGAGCGTATGCCTTCCAGGAGGAGATTTCGCCCTTGCGGGACTGCCGGGTGGCCGTGGTGGTGTGCAGGGCCTGGCCGACGGCCTGGAAGATCGTGTCGGGGTCCAGGCCCAGCAGGGTGCCGAGGCCGGCCGCGGCCGACGGGCCCAGGTGGGCGACGTGGTCGATCTTGTGCTTGTGCAGGCTGATCGAGCGGGCCAGGTCGATCTGCACCTCGTAGCCCGTCGCGATGCCGCGCACCAGGTCGCCTCCGGTGAGGCCGCGGCGGGCGGCCAGGTGCTGGGCGACGGCGATGAGCGGCGGGATGTTGTCGCCGGGGTGCGAGTACTCGGCGGCGAGGAAGGTGTCGTGGTAGTCCAGTTCCCGCACGGCCACCCCGTTGGCCCAGGCCGCCCACTCCGGCGAGACCCTCTCGGTGTCGGACGGGCCGAACACCGTGGCGCCGTCGCCGCCGGTCGACCGGGGATGCGCCAGCGCCTGCGACCGGGCGGCGGCGACGGCGGCACGGGTCAGCGAGGCCGCGGCGACGGCGGCGTTGTCGATCACCCGGTTGATGATCATCTCGGTGACATCGTCGTCGACCGGGACCGGGTCTGCCGCGCAGGCGGCGATCTTCCAGGCCAGCTGGTCGGTCTTGGCGGGGCTGTTCTCGCTGGGGTGCACGCGCACGGAGGTTGTCTGCACGAGGGTGGTCCTTTCGAATCGGGGAGGTCAGGAGGTCGTTTCGGTGGCCTCGAGCACCGCGAGCACACTCGCGAGGCTGAGATGCAGGTGCACGTGGGTGGCGTGCGCGGCGAGCGCAGCGTCGCCGTGGATGATCGCGTCGAGGATCAACAGGTGTTCGGCCGCGGCGGCCCGCAGCCGCACCGGGTTTCCCCTGGCCACCCGGCGGATGCGGGCCAGGTGGGTGCGCACGGTGACCAGGGCGCCCACCAGGAAGGAGTTGTCGACGGCGGAGTCGATGGCGGCGTCGAACTCGTCGATCAGCGCGTAGTACTCGTGGATGCCGTCTTCGCCCGCATCGAGCAGGGCCGGGGCGGCGACGAACCGGTCGCGCAGCATCCCGAACGCGGTGCGGTCATCGCGGCGCGCGGCCAGCGTCGCGGCCCGCTCCTCGAGGGCCTCGCGCAGCTCGTAGAGATCGTTGATCGACTCGACCGACATCTCGGTGACCGAGAAGCCCCGGCCGCTGCGGCCGGCGACGAGACCGGCGGCCACGAGCCGCGCCACGGCGGAGCGCAGCGGGGTGCGGGAGACGCCGAGCCTGGCGGCCTGTTCCACCTCGAGCAGCACCGTGCCTGCCGGCAGGACTCCGTCGAGGATCTCGTCACGCAACACCCTGTAGGCCCGGTCGCTCGCCCGCTCCGGTGCGGATTTCACGGTCTCTGTATACACACGCGCATTCTATTCCCCTATTGCCCGGCGTGTGCAAGACTAACCGCACCTTGTGTATACATGAGAGCTTCAATGGAGAGGTTCGCACCATGATCGAAGACACTGGAACCACTCGCACGACCCCCCAGGGCTACCGCGATGTCTGGCGGCGGAGCATCGACGAGCGCGATGACTTCTGGCTGCAGGCCGCCGGGCTCGTCGATTGGGTCAGCGCGCCGACCACGGCGCTGACAGAGCGCTCCCCCACTGACTACTCCTGGTTCGCGGACGGCACCCTCAACACCAGCTACAACGCCCTCGACCGGCACGTCCTGGCCGGCCGCGGCGATCACACGGCGCTGATCTACGACTCCGCGATGACGGGCACCCGCATCCGGCTGAGCTACCGCGACCTGCTCGACCGGGTCGCCAGGTTCGCCGGGGTGCTGCGGGCCAATGGCGTGGGCCGGGGCGACAGGGTCATCGTGTACCTGCCGATGATCCCCGAGGCCGTCGTGGCGATGCTCGCCTGCGCCCGGATCGGGGCCGTGCATTCGGTGGTGTTCGGCGGCTTCGCGGCCAGCGAGCTCGCCGTGCGCATCGACGATGCCCGGCCCGCGGTGATCGTCACGGCCTCCGGCGGCCTGGAGCCCGGCAAGGCGGTGCCGTATCTCCCCTTGGTGCAGAAGGCGCTCGAGCTCAGCGCCGGCTCGGTGCACACCGTCATCGTGCGCGACCGTGCCACGATCGACGGATCTGCCGCCGACTACGCCGGGGACCCCGCCGACGATGCCGCCGTGCGTTGGCTGGACTGGGCGGACGCGGAGGCCGCCGCCACCCCGGCCGACCCGGTCACCGTCGCAAGCACCGACCCGCTCTACATCCTCTATACCTCCGGCACCACCGGAAACCCGAAGGGCATCATCCGCGACAACGGCGGTCACGCCGTTGCGCTGACCTGGTCTATGCGGGGCATCTACGACATCGGGCCCGACGACGTGTTCTGGGCGGCGTCGGACGTCGGCTGGGTGGTCGGCCACTCCTACATCGTCTACGCACCGCTGCTGGCCGGCGCCACCACGATCATCTACGAGGGCAAGCCCATCGGCACCCCGGATGCCGGCGCCTTCTGGCGCGTCGTGGCGGACTACAGGGTGAACGTGTTGTTCACCGCGCCCACGGCCATCCGGGCCATCCGCCGGGTCGACCCCGACCTGACCGAGCTGGCCCGCCACGACGTGTCCAGCCTCACCGCGCTGTTCCTGGCCGGTGAACGGCTCGACCCGGAGACCTTCCACTGGGTCAACGACGGCCTGCACTGCCCGGTCGTCGACCACTGGTGGCAGACCGAGACCGGCTGGGCCATCTGCGCCAACCCGCGCGGAATCCAGGAGCTGCCCACCAAACCCGGCTCCACCGCGGTGCCGGTGCCCGGCTACGACATCGCGATTCTCGATTCGAAGGGCGCACCCATCACCAAGCCGGGCAAGGACGGCAACATCGTCATCCGGCTGCCGCTGCCGCCGGGCTCCCTGCTGGGCATCTGGGGCGGCGCCGACCGCTTCGTCGACGCCTACCTCACCGCCTTCCCCGGTTACTACGCCACCGGGGACTCCGGGCACCTCGACGCCGACGGCTATCTCTACGTGATGGGCCGTACCGACGACGTGATCAACGTCGCCGGCCACCGGCTCTCCACAGGGTCCCTCGAGGAGGTGCTCACCCGGCATCCGGCCGTTGCGGAGTGCGCCGTGCTCGGTGTGCACGACGCGCTCAAGGGCCAGCGGGCGGCCGGTTTCGTCACCCTCAAGGCCGGCGCGGTGGTCGACCACGATCTGCTCACGGCCGAGCTGGTCAACCTGGTGCGGGAGCACATCGGCCCGGTGGCGGCGTTCCGCGACGTGAGAATCCTGGACCGGCTGCCCAAGACCCGCTCAGGCAAGATCCTGCGCAAGACCATCCGCCAGATCGTCGACGGCGAGCCGTACAAGGTCCCGCCCACCATCGAAGACCCCGCCGTGCTCGACGCGCTCGCCCTTGCTGTCCGGCCCCCACCAACCGACTAACATCCACCCATCTCACCGGAGCAAAGGAGCCCCATGAAGGAATCACTGAACGACACCAGGCCGGAGGACTCGATCGACTATGTCGCCTTCGAGACCAGCGACCGCTTCGTCAACCTGCAACGCCGGCGCCGGAGGTTCGTGGTGCCGATGGCGGTGTTCTTCCTGGTCTGGTACTTCGCGTACGTGCTGGTGGCGGCCTACCTGCCCGATGTGATGGCGCGGCCGGTCTTCGGCAGCATCAACCTGGGCCTGGTGCTCGGCCTCGGCCAGTTCGTCACGACGTTCGCCATCACCATCTGGTATGTCGCCTTCTCCAACCGGGTGCTCGACCCGCTGGGCGCAGAGCTCCGCGCCGAGCTCGAAGCGAAGGTCGCCGCATGAGCGCCCTGGGAATGAGCCTGACCGCTGTCGCCGCCGCGGTCGAGCCCACGGAGAACAACCCGGTCCTGAACATCTCGATCTTCCTGGCCTTCGTGGCCGTCACCCTGGTGATCGTGATTCGGGCCGGCCGCAACAACCGCACCGCCGCCGATTACTACACCGGCGGTCGCTCCTTCACCGGGCCCCAGAACGGCTTCGCGATCGCCGGCGACTACCTCTCGGCGGCATCGTTCCTCGGCATCGTCGGCGCCATCGCCGTGAACGGCTACGACGGGTTCCTCTACTCGATCGGCTTCCTGGTGGCCTGGCTGGTGGCCCTGCTGCTGGTGGCCGAGCTGATGCGCAACACCGGCAAGTTCACCATGGCGGATGTGCTCTCCTTCCGGCTGGCCCAACGGCCGGTGCGCGTCGCCGCGGCCACCACCACCCTGGCGGTGTGCTTCTTCTACCTGCTCGCGCAGATGGCCGGCGCCGGCGGGCTCGTCTCGCTGTTGTTGGGCATCAACGACAAGCTCGGCCAATCCATCGTGGTGACGGTGGTCGGCGGGCTGATGATCATGTACGTGCTGATCGGCGGTATGAAGGGCACCACCTGGGTGCAGATCGTCAAGGCGTTCCTGCTCATCATCGGCGCTGGCGCCATGACGGTGTGGGTGCTGGTGCTCAACGGGTTCAACCTGTCCACCCTGCTCGATGCCGCCGTCGCGAACGCCTCGGTCACCCCGGCGGAGTCGATCCTCGCGCCCGGCCTGCAGTACGGCGGCAACCCGCTGGACTTCATCTCCCTGGCCATCGCCCTGGTGCTCGGCACCGCGGGCCTGCCGCACGTGCTGATGCGCTTCTACACGGTGCCCAGCGCCAAGGAGGCCCGACGCTCGGTGGTCTGGGCGATCTTCCTGATCGGGGCGTTCTACCTGTTCACGCTGGTGCTCGGCTTCGGCGCCGCGGCCCTGGTGGGTGCGGACACCATTCTCGCCTCGCCCGGCGGAGTGAACTCCGCGGCGCCGCTGCTGTCGCTGGCGCTGGGCGGCCCGCTGCTGCTGGGCTTCATCTCGGCCATCGCGTTCGCCACCATCCTCGCCGTGGTCGCCGGTCTCACCATCACCGCGGCCACCTCGTTCGCGCACGACATCTACGCCAGCGTGATCAAGAAGGGCAAGGGTGACCCGGACGGCGAGGTCAAGATCGCCCGGCGCACCGTCGTGGTGATCGGCATCCTCGCCATCGCCGGCGGCATCGGCGTGCAGGGGCAGAACATCGCCTTCCTGGTGGCGCTGGCCTTCGCCGTCGCGGCGAGCGCCAACCTGCCCACCATCCTGTACTCGCTGTTCTGGCGCGGTTTCACCACCCGCGGGGCCCTGTGGAGCATGTACGGCGGGTTGGGGTCGGCGATTCTGCTGATCGTGTTCTCGCCGGTGTTCTCCGGCACACCCACCTCGATGTTCGGTGAGGGTGTGGACTTCGCGATCTACCCGCTGAACAACCCGGGCATCATCTCGATCCCGCTGGGCTTCTTCCTCGGCTGGCTCGGCTCGGTCACCAGCACCCGCCGGGAGGACCCCAAGCTGGCCGCAGAGATGGCGGTGCGCTCCCTCACCGGGTTCGGCGCCGAGAAGGCGAGCGAGCACTAGCCCCGCTCGCCTCCCGCTCCCCTTCCCGCGGCCGCGACTGTGGCCGATGCGGACAATTGCGCCCCTTGGGTTCAGGGGGTCGTTGCAACACCTGATTGATTGAGGTGTTGGTTATGGGTGGTCGTGTTGGGTTTCCGCGTGAGGTTCGTCGTCGGTTCTGGGAGGA
>NZ_SOGH01000032.1:0-69388 GCF_004402305.1 Cryobacterium sp. TMB3-10
AACCCGGAAGCTAAGACTCTTTGCGCCGATGGTACTGCAGGGGGGACCCTGTGGGAGAGTAGGACACCGCCGGACTTAACTTAGAAACACACAGAAAAGCCACCCCACCGGGGTGGCTTTTCTGCGTTTAACCCCCACCCCCGGTTCCGCGAGTTTTCGGTGCTCAACTCACAGTTCGCGGACATGGCACGATGGGGACTCACCTTAATCCGGGGGAGAGAGCTATGACCGTCGCCACCTGGCCCGTCGCGGAACTGCACGTGCACATCGAGGGCACCCTCGAGACCGAGCTGCTCGTGACCCTGGCCCGACGCAACAACGTCGAACTGCCCAGCTACGACCCCGCGGCCTTGCGAGAGCTGTACAGGTTCACCGATCTGCAGTCGTTCCTCGACATCTACTACGAAAACCTGGCGGTGCTTCGCACCGAGGCCGACTTCTACGATCTCGGAATGGCGTACCTCACCCGCGCATCCGCCGCGGGAGTGCGCCGTGCCGAGATCTTCTTCGACCCGCAGACCCACTTGGCCAACGGCATCCCCCTCGACGTGGTGTTCGGCGGCCTCACCCGCGCCCTCGGCGACGCCCGAGCCACGCTGGGCATCTCCGCCGACCTCATCCTCTGCTTCCTCCGTCATCTGGGCGGTCGGGCCGCAATGGAGACCTTGGACGCGGCCCTCCCGTACCTCGACCAGTTCATCGGCGTCGGACTCGACTCCGCCGAGGTCGGTTTCCCGCCCTCCCTGTTCACCGAGGTCTTCGCCAAGGCCACGGCCCTCGGGCTGCACAGGGTGGCGCACGCGGGCGAGGAGGGCGGGCCGGACTACGTGCGCGAAGCCCTCGACCTGTTGGGGGTGGAGCGGATTGATCACGGCATCCGCGCCATCGAAGACCACGACCTCGTCGAGATTCTCCGCAAGCGGCAGATCCCGCTCACGGTGTGCCCGCTCTCGAATGTGTGCCTGCGGGCCATTCCGATGCTCGGCCTGCATCCGCTGCCCGCCATGCTCGCCGTCGGCCTTCTGGTGACCGTCAACAGCGACGACCCCGCCTACTTCGGTGGCTACGTCGATGACAACCTGGCGGCCCTGCAGCGCGAGTTCAGCCTGGATCACCACCAGATGGCGACGCTGGCCCGCAACTCGTTCGTGGCCTCGTTCCTGCCCGAAGATGAGAAACGCCGACACATCACGGCCGTGGACGAGCACCTTGAGGGGCTGCTGCGACTAACCTCGGGAGCATGAGCAATAGCCTCCCGAACGTGCAGCAGGACCTCGGTGTGGAGGTCGTGGCCCTGGTCACCAAGTGGCTGGCCGACAGTGCGACGATCCCAGCAGACGTTTCCGCTGAGCGGCTCGCCGGCGTACTGAAGGACCCCAACGGGCTCGACTTCACCGTGGGGTTCGTCGACGGCGTCATGCGACCGGAGGACGTGATGGTCGCCGGCTACAACCTGCAACGGGTGGCCAAGCTCGCGCCGGCCTTCCTGCCGCCGGTTCTGCGAGGCGCCATCGGCGTCGGCGGCGTCATGGGCCCGGTACTGCCGTGGGTCGTGATCCCGGCAGCCCGCAAGGTGCTGCGCCAGATGGTCGGTCACCTGGTGGTGGATGCGACGGCAGACAAGCTCGGCCCCTCCATCGAGGCACTCAAGGAATCCGGCAACCGGCTCAACATCAATCTGCTCGGCGAAGCCGTGCTGGGCGAGAAAGAGGCGCTGCGTCGCCTCGCCGGCACTCGCGAACTCCTGGCCAGGGACGACGTGGACTACGTGTCGATCAAGGTCTCCTCGATCGCCAGCCAGCTGTCGATGTGGGCGTTCGACGAGGCCGTCGACAGGGTCGTCGAACGCCTGACCCCGCTGTACGAGCTCGCCGCGGCGTCACCGACACCCAAGTTCATCAACCTCGACATGGAGGAATACCGCGACCTCGACCTCACCATCGCGGTCTTCGAACGCATCCTCGACCAGCCGCGGCTGCAGGGCCTCGAGGCCGGAATCGTGCTGCAGGCCTACCTGCCCGACGCGCTCGGCGCGCTGCAAGGCCTCACCCAGTGGGCGCACGCCCGCCGAGCCGGCGGCGGCGCCCCCATCAAGGTGCGCCTGGTCAAGGGGGCCAACCTTGCGATGGAGCACGTGGATGCGACGGTGCACGACTGGCCGCTTGCCACCTACGTCAGCAAGCAGGACACCGATACCAACTACAAGCGTGTGCTCAACTGGGCGCTCACCCCGCAGAACACCGACGCCGTGCGCATCGGGGTGGCCGGGCACAACCTGTTCGACGTGGCCTATGCGCACTTGCTCGCCGAGCAGCGCGGTGTAGACGACCGCATCGAGTTCGAAATGCTGTTGGGCATGGCCACGAGCCAGGCCGAGGCCGTGAAGAAGGACGTCGGCCGGCTGCTGCTCTACACGCCGGTGGTGAACCCCGCGGAGTTCGATGTGGCCATCAGCTACCTCATCCGCCGCCTCGAGGAGAACGCGAGCGAGGAGAACTTCATGTCGGCGGTGTTCGAACTGGCCGACACCCCGGCCCTGTTCGAGCGGGAGAAACAGCGCTTCCTCGACTCTCTGGCCGCCCTCGAGACCGCCCCGGGCGCGCCGGGCGGCACCGTGTTCGTGCCGCCGGCGAACCGGGACCAGGACCGCTCGGTGGTTGTGCCTCTCGAGCCCCTGCCCGACATCGACTCGCCCCCGCTGACGACCCCGCCGGCCGACGCCGACGACCCCAACCTCACCGCGATGGTGCTCGGCCTGACCCGGGGTTCGGTCTCCACGAGCCGGTCGGTTCTGGGCGGTTTCCACAACGAACCCGACACCGACCCGTCCCTCCCGGCGAACCGCGCCTGGGGCCGGAGCATCCTGGCCAGGGTCGAGACGTCGATGCTGGGCAGGGAGAGCATCAAGCAGGCCCGCATCGATGACGCCGACAGGCTCGATGAGGTCATCGCCACCGTCACCGCGGCCGGAGCCGCCTGGGGGCAGAAGCCGGGCATCGAGCGCGCCCAGGTGTTGCACCGCGCGGGTCTGGCCCTGGCCGCCAACCGCGACCGCCTGATCGAGGTGATGGCCTCCGAAACCGGAAAGACCATCGCCGAGGGTGACCCGGAGGTCAGCGAAGCCATCGACTTCGCGCACTACTACGCAGCACAAGCCCGCGAGCTCGACAGGGTGCAGGGCGCCATCTTCGTACCCTCACGGCTCACCGTGATCACGCCGCCGTGGAACTTCCCGGTGGCCATCCCGGCCGGCGGCGTGCTCGCCGCCCTTGCCGCGGGCTCCGGCGTGATCATCAAGCCGGCGGCTCTCGCCCAGCGCACCGGCGCCGTGATGGTCGAAGCGCTCTGGGAGGCCGGGGTTCCGCGCGAGCTTCTCGCCCTCGTCGACCTGCCCGACCGGGCTCTCGGTAGCCGGCTGTTGGCCCATCCCGACGTTGACAGGGTCATCCTCACCGGTGCCTACGAGACCGCCACGCTGTTCCGCGGCCTGCGAGAGGACCTCCCGCTCCTGGCCGAGACCAGCGGCAAGAACGCCATCATCGTCACCCCGTCCGCCGACCTCGACCTGGCCGCCGCCGACGTGATCAAGAGCGCCTTCGGCCATGCCGGCCAGAAGTGCTCCGCCGCCAGCCTGGTGATCCTGGTCGGGTCGGTCGCGCGGTCCACCCGATTCCTGGGCCAGCTGGTGGATGCCGCGACATCGCTCCGGGTGGGCCGCCCCGCCGACCCGGACAGCCAGATGGGCCCCATCATCGAGCCCGCCGACGGCAAGCTGTTACACGCGCTGACCGAGCTCGGCGCCGGCGAAAGCTGGCTGGTCAAGCCCCAGCTGCTCGATGACGACCTCGAGACCGGGGTCGGGCAGCTGTGGTCGCCCGGCATCCGCAGCGGCGTCGCCCCCGGCTCGTACTTCCACCTCACCGAGTTCTTCGGCCCGGTGCTCGGTGTCATGCACGCCCGGAATCTCGAGGAAGCCATCCGCTACCAGAACGCCGTCGACTACGGGCTCACGGCCGGGCTGCACTCGCTCGACGCCGACGAGATCGCCCAGTGGGTCGACACGGTTCAGGCCGGCAACCTCTACGTGAACCGCGGGATCACCGGCGCGATCGTGCGGCGACAGCCGTTCGGCGGCTGGAAGCGCTCGGCGGTCGGACCCGGCTCCAAGGCCGGCGGCCCCAACTACCTCTTCGGTCTGGGCGGCTGGGTCACCGATCCGGGAGTCAACAGCTCCACCCTGCACCTGCGGGGCCTCGAACAGCGCATCACCGATCTCATCGAGGCTTCTCAGCCGTCGCTGCCCTACGAGGAGTTCGACGTGTTGCGCCGCTCGGCGCTCAGCGACGCCCTCGCTTGGCGTGAGGAGTTCGACGTTGTCGCGGACGTGTCCGCGCTCGGGCTGGAGCGCAACCTGTTCCGGTACCGCCCGCTGCCGGTCACCGTGCGGCTGGGCGACGACGGCAGCCTGGCCCTGCTGTTGCGCGTGATCGCGGCCGGCCTGCTGTCCAAGTCCAGGTTCGTCGTCTCCAGCGCCGTGCCGGTGCCGCCGAGGGTGCGAGCGGTCCTCGCTCCCCGCGATATCCCCGTGATCATCGAGAGCGACGAGGAATGGCTGGCCAGGGCCGCCGCCGGCGGAATCAGCACGAGCCGGGTGCGGCTGATCGGCAGCGACCCGCAGGCCGGAGCCGCTGTTGCAGCCACGGCTTTCGCCCACGCCCTCGGCGGCAGCCCGGACATCGCCGTCTACGCGCATCCGGTCACCCAGTCCGGACGGGTCGAGCTGCTGCCGTTCCTCCGGGAACAGGCGATCTCGATCACCGCGCACAGGTTCGGCAACCCGAGCACCCTCACTGATGAGGTCATCTAGCGCAATAATGGCTGCGGTCGAAGGCGAGGTGATCCAGTGGCAGCACCGACGTTCCTCCGGCTGCGCCGTGAGGCCTGGGGATTCATCATCGGGTCGGTGCTTTTCATCGTGGGTGCCGTTCCCGGTTTTTTGGAAGCCGTCGGCCCGGTGGCCGACAACCTGACCTTTTTCATCGGCTCACTGTTCTTCACCCTCGCCGCGTTCATCCAACTCAATCTCAGCGGTCGGCGGCCGCCGCGCAGCACCACCAACCGGCCGGACCGGTTCGACTGGTGGGCCGCGGCCATCCTGTTCGCCGGCACCCTGTTCTTCAACCTGAGCACCGTGACGGCTCTGGCGGCCAGTCTCGGCGGCACCGAGCGCACCGGGTGGCGTCCGGATGCCTACGGGTCTGTCTGCTTCCTGCTCTCCAGTCTCCTCGCCGTTGTTGCGACCACCGGGCGAGATGCCCTGTGGGACCCGAAGGCCCGAACCTGGCGGGGTGCCTGGCTGAACCTCCTGGGGTCGGTGGCCTTCGGCATCGCCGCGGTCGGCGCGTATCCGATAGCGGAGTCCGGCCAACAGTTTCTGGCGAGCTGGGCTACTGTCGGCACCATCACGGGTGGTGCCTGCTTCCTGGTGGCCGCCGCCCTCACCAGACCCGGTACGCCACGCCTCTCCTGACCCTCCCCGAACCCGGGCGCGCGGCCCGGTGACGGCACCACCGTCAGAAAGGCTGATAATGGAAGGTAAGCGTCGCCGCATCCACCGACATCCGGAGCCGCTGTGGGCATCAGCTTACGCACGGTTGACACCCAGACTTCTGGGAGAAAATCGATAGGACATGATTTGTCGCCACCCATAACTCGACAGGGGACCCCGTTGGACGGAAACGCAACAACGATGCACCGCAATGTCGCGTTGTTGTCGGTCGCCACGACCATCGCCCCGCGCATCACCACCTCCGAAGAGATCGATGCTCGCCTGCAGCCGGCGCTCAAGCGACTGCGCCTGCCCAAGGGGCTGCTGCAGCGCGTCGCCGGAGTGCACGAACGACGCAATTGGGACGTGGGGCAGGCCTTCGACGACGCCGCCGTCTCCGCGGGCAAACGTGCCCTCGCTCAAGCCGGTGTCGATCCCAGCGAGGTGGGGTTGATGATCAACACCTCGGTCACCCGTAAGCACCTGGAACCCTCTGTCGCGGTGCGCATCCACCACGGACTCGGTCTGCCGTCGTCGGCCACGAACTTCGATATAGCCAACGCCTGCCTGGGCTTCGTCAACGGCATGACCCTGGCCGCCCAGCTCATCGACTCCGGCCAGATCAAGTACGCCGTGATCATCGACGGCGAGGATGCCGACGAGATCCAGACCAACACCATCGAGCGCCTCGGCCGGCCCGACATCGGACGCAAGGACTTCATGAGCGAGTTCGCCAGCCTCACGCTGGGCTCCGGCGCCGCTGCGGCCGTGCTCGGCCGGGCCGACGCGCATCCGGAGGGACACCGCATCCTCGGCGGCGTGACCCGGGCGGCCACCCAGTTCAACGACCTCTGCGTCGGCAGCGTCGACGGCATGTTCACCGACGCCAAGGCCCTGCTCAAGGGCGGCATGGAACTCGTCGTGTCGGCCTGGACCGAAGCCAAACGGGATTGGAGCTGGTCGAACATGGACCGCTACATCCTGCACCAGGTGTCTGATGTGCACACCAACGCCATTGTGAAGGCAACCGGCCTGGACCGCAGCAGGGTGCCGCTGACCTACCCCAGCTATGGCAATGTGGGGCCCGCCTCCATCCCGATCACGCTCTCCGAAGAGGCCGCTCGGCTCCAGCCCGGCAACCGGGTCCTGCTGATGGGCGTCGGCTCCGGCCTCAACACGGCCATGATGGAGATTCAGTGGTGAGCTTCCGGCTGCCGCGAACCGCGACGGCCCTCGCTCCGGCGAGCGTGCCGCCGAGCGGGCTGCCCGGCCTGGACCCGGACTGGTCCCGGATCGTCGATGTCGTCGAGAGCAGCCTGGCTGATGACGGCACGGCGCCAGGTGCCAGTCACGCCTGGCATCTGCTCGACAACGGCGAACAGCTGGCCGCGCTCGGGGCGGAGCCGGTCGGCACGATCCTGTGCGTGCACGGCAACCCCACCTGGTCCTACCTTTGGCGTGACCTCGTGGCCCAGGCCACCGCGGCGGCGACCACCGGCCGGCCGGCCTGGCGCGTCATCGCGGTCGACCAGCTCGACATGGGTTTCTCGGAGCGCACCGGCGTCGCCCGCCCGCTCGCCCGACGAGTGCGCGACCTCGACGACCTGACCCGTGCCCTCGGCCTCACCGGTCCGGTGGTGACCTTCGGCCATGACTGGGGCGGCGTGGTCTCCCTGGGCTGGGCCGTCGACCACCCCGAGCACCTCGCCGGCGTCATGCTGCTGAACACCGCCATCCATCAGAGCGACACCGAACCCATCCCCGCCCCGCTGCGCCTCGCGCTCGCCCGCGGTGTGCTCGGTGCCGGCACCGTGACCACCACGGCGTTCCTGGACACCACCCTCGCGCTCGGGCACCCGGCCCTGCCGGCCGCGGTCAAGAACGCCTACCGGGCGCCGTACCGCACCCCCGCCCGCCGCGGCGGCATCGGCGGCTTCGTCGCCGACATCCCGGTGGACGCCCGCCACGACAGCCACGCGGAGCTCGACCGCATCGCCGAGTCGCTCCGCTCGCTCACGGTTCCCGCCCTGCTGCTCTGGGGCCCGCGGGACCCGATCTTCAGCGACAGGTACCTCGACGACCTCAGCGACCGGCTGCCGCACGCCGCCGTGCACCGCTTCGAGGGTGCCGGACACCTCATCGCCGAAGACGTGGACTACGCCGGCGCCGCACTCGGCTGGCTTGCCGAGAGCCTGGTCGAGCTGAGCCCGGTGGTCGAGCTTGTCGAGACCCAGACGGCGCCTGCCGACGTACTCCAGCCCCTCTGGCACTACCTCGACGAGCTGCGGGACAGCGACGAGACCGCCCTCATCGACATGGCTCCCGGCAAGGGCGCCGACCCCCGCGTGGTCAGCTGGCGGCTGCTCTCCCGCCGGGTCCGCGAGATCGCGGCCGGTCTGCACCAGATCGGCGTGCGCCGCGGCGACCGCGTCTCCCTGCTCGTGCCGCCCAGCGCCGACCTCACCGCGGTGCTCTACGCGTGCATCCGCCTCGGCGCGATCGTGGTCGTGGCCGACGCCGGTCTAGGACTCACCGGCCTCACCCGCGCGGTCCGCGGCGCCCGCCCCGACCACGTCATCGGTGCGTTGCCCGGCCTGATGGCCGCCAGGGCCCTCGGCTGGCCCGGCCAGAGGATCTCCGTCAACCGGCTTCCCACCGCCAGCCGTCGCGCCCTCGGCGTCTCCTACGCCCTCGCCGATCTGATCTCGCTGGGCCGGGACGAAGAGCTTCCCGAACCGCCCCAGCCGGACGACGTCGCCGCGGTGCTGTTCACCTCCGGCTCCACCGGACCCGCCAAGGGCGTCGTCTACACCCACGGCCAGCTGTCGGCCGTCAGCCGTGCGCTGCACGCCCAGTACGGCGTCGGCCGCGGCACCGGCCTGGTAGCCGGCTTCGCACCGTTCGCTCTGCTCGGCCCGGCTCTGGGTGCCCGCTCGGTGACCCCGGACATGGACGTCACCGCCCCGAAGACGCTGACCGCCACCGCGGTCGCCGCCGCCGTGGCCGCGATCGACGCCACCGTCGTGTTCCTGTCCCCGGCCGCGCTGGCCAACGTCGTGGCGACCCAGGGTGAACTGACCCCGGCCGACCGTGCCGCCCTGGCCCGGGTGACGAGCTTCCTCTCAGCGGGCGCCCCGGTGTCCGAACCTCTGCTGGCCTCGGCCGCCGCCCTGATGCCCGGAGCCAGCGCCCACACGCCGTACGGCATGACCGAGGGCCTGCTGATGACCGACATCACCCTCGACGGCATCCGCGAGGCCGCCATCGACGACGAGGCGCGCGGCCCCGGCGGCGTCTGCGTCGGCCGCCCCACGGCGACCACCCGAGTGCGCATCAGCGCCCTCGACGAAACGGGAACCGCCGTCGGAGAGCTCTCCGAAGCTCCGCAGGTCACCGGCGAGATCGTGGTCTCGGCTCCGCACGTGAAGGACCACTACGACAGGCTCTGGCTCACCGACCAGGCCGCCACCCGCATGGTCACCCCCGGAGAGCGCTGGCACCGCACCGGCGACGTCGGTCACCTCGACGCCTCCGGCCGGCTCTGGGTTGAGGGTCGCCTGCCACACGTGATCACCACGCCGCACGGTGTCGTCACCCCCGTCGGACCGGAGTTAGCCGTTTCGGCCCTGGCCGGCGTCGACCGCGCCGCCGCCGTGGGCGTCGGACCGGCCGGCAGCCAGCAAATCGTCGTCGTCGTCGAGACTGTGCCGCCGGCCACCCGGGTCGGCCTGGCCGAGCCTGCGCTTGCCGCGGCGGTGCGCGGCGTCGCCGGCCAGCCGGTCGCGGCCGTGCTCGTCGTTCCGCACCTGCCCACCGACATCCGCCACAACTCGAAGATCGACCGCACGCGCCTGGCCGGCTGGGCGCACGGCATCCTCACCGGCGCCAGGCTCACCCAGCCATGAGGGTGCTCGTCACCGGTGCCAGCGGCTTTCTCGGCCGGGCTGTCGCGGCCGCCATCGTCGCCGCCGGCCACGAGGTGCGCTGCTTCCAGCGCCGGCCCAGCGGCGTCGCCGGCGCCACTGACGCGCTGGGCTCGATCACCGAGCCGGCCGACGTCGCCGCGGCCGTCGCCGGGGTCGACGCCATCGTGCACCTGGCCGCCAAGGTCTCCCTCGCCGGCCCGCCCGCCGAGTTCGAGACCGTGAACGTGGGCGGCACCCGCACCCTGATCGCCGCCGCCCGTACGGCGGACGTGCAGCGCCTGGTCTTCGTGTCGTCGCCGTCGGTCGCCCACTCCGGCGCATCCATCACCGGCAGTGATGCGCTACCCGCCGACCGCGACCACGCCCGAGGCGACTACGCCCGCACCAAGGCCGCCGCCGAGCTGCTGGCGCTCGCCGCGGACTCGGCCGAGCTGCGGGTCGTCGCCGTGCGGCCGCACCTGGTCTGGGGCCCCGGCGACACCCAGCTGATCGCGCGGATCGTGGAACGCGCCAGGGCCGGCCGGCTGCCGCTGCTCGGGCACGGCGCCGCTCTCATCGACAGCACCTACATCGACAACGCCGCCGGCGCCATCGCGGCCGCGCTCGAGCGGGTGGATGCCGTACACGGCAACGCCTACGTCATCACCAACGGTGAGCCCCGGCCGGTGGCCGAACTGCTGGCCGGCATTTGCGCGGCGGCGGGCGTTGCAGCACCGGCCTGGCGCGTGCCGGCGAGTGTCGCCCGTGCGGCCGGCTCCGTCATCGAGACGGCCTGGCGGGTGTTCCCGGGCGAGGATGAACCGCCGATGACCCGGTTCCTCGCCGAGCAGCTCTCCACCGCGCACTGGTTCGATCAGCGCCGCACCCGCGCCGACCTGCACTGGACCCCGGCGGTCTCCCTCGACGAGGGCCTGGCCCGCCTCGCCGAGTCCTACCGCACCGCCTGAGCCCTCGACTAACGGCGCCTGACCCGCACTGCGGCGCGTGCCCCGCAAAGCGGCGCGTGGCCCGCATAGCTCGGCGGGCGGGGTAGGCGCCGCTGCGCGGGTGGCACGCCACCCGCCTACCGGCGCTTGACCCGCATATCGCTCTCAAAGCCCCGGATGCCCCTGGCGCTACACCTGCACAGCGGCGCCTGACCCGCACAGCGCGCGCGAGCGGGGAGGCCGTGAGTCGCGCCAAGGTGCCCCTTCGGGCGTGCTGAAGGGGCGCAACGCCGCAATTCGCAGGCGATGCGCGCCGCGTGCTTGTCGACATCCGACCGACGGCGGCATACTCGCACCATGGACTTCCGCACCGTCATCGAGCAATCCGGTGCCACCGCCACGGGCATCCCCGTGCCAGAGGAGGTGGTCGCGGCGCTCGGCCCCGGCAAGCGGCACGCCATCACCGTCACCCTCAACGGGCACAGCTACCGCAGCTCGGTGGCACCGTACCGGGGCGCCTACATGATCGCCCTCAGCGCCGAGAACCGCATCAAGGCCGGGGTGGCGGGCGGCGATGAGGTGGACGTGACCATCGAACTCGACGATCAACCGCGCACCGTCGATGAGCCCGACGTGCTGCGGGCCGCGCTCGCCGCGGACACGGCAGCACGCACCGCCTTCGACGCCCTCTCCTACAGCAACCAGCGCAAGCACGTGCTCGCGCTCGAAAGCGCCAAGACCGACGCCACCCGTCAGCGCCGTCTCGACGCGGTTCTCGCTGAGCTGCGCGGTGCCTGACCTCAGCTACACGGTGCCGGACCACGCCCGCCCGGTCGGCTCAGCCCGGCAGCCCCAACGCCCCGCGCACGATGGTCAGTGCCTCACCGGGGTCGACCCCGAGCGATTTCGCCCGGTCGGCGTAGGCCACCGCGGCGAGCTGCATCTGCCGCTGCGTCGCATCCCCGGTGGCAGCCACGAAGGAACCCAGCCGCCCGCGCGTCTCGATCACCTCGTCCTGCTCCAGCGCACGGTAGCTGCGCGCCACGGTGTTGGGGGCGAGGCCCAGGTCTTCGGCCAGACGGCGCACCGTGGGCAGCTTGTCGCCGGGCGTCAGGGTGCCGGTGCGCACGGCCTCGATCACCTGGATGCGGATCTGCTCGAATGGGGGCGTGGTTGAGCGTGGGTCGACGACGAGTCTCACGGGCGGCCGCTCTCGACCGGAGCGGCTACTCCGTGTGTGCCGCGGCGCAGCTCCGCGGCCACGTCCGGCCAGAGCCGGGTGAGGTAGTGCGGCGGACGGCGTGACCCCATCGAGAGCAGAGCCACACCCACCGAGCCCATGACCAGTGGCACGATGGAAAAGGCCACAGACATGGCGGTTCCGGTTCCCGACGAGGGTGTCACCGCCGAGCTGACGGAGGTCAGCACCACGACCACACTGCAGAGCGCCCCCAGCGCGGGAGTCTGCACCAGTGCACGCAGCGTCCAACTGCGGAGAGCGTCGGACCACGCCAACTCCATGTCGTTGCCGGCGGGCTGGCCCCGCCCCACCAAGCGAGTCGACAGGATGCGGCCGACTCCGGCCGATGCGAGCGAGATGATCCACAGCACAAAGCCGGGCCACCACAGAGAAGGGATGCTCGCGTCACTGAGCGCGTCGTCGGGACCGACCAGGATCAGCGCGGCCACGGCGGCCAGTGCCACTCCGCTGACACCCATGGCAACGGGACCGCACCAGAGGTCGACGGTGGAGAGATAGTCCGCACGGCGCGGCGTGGGCGCCCGCGCCACGCGAGGACGATCGCCGAGCGAGACGAACGCCGACCTGAACTCCGCAACGCACAGTCCGACGGCGCCACCCAGGCCGGTCAGAACGATGAGCATCAGCCCGGACCATATGCCGCCGTCCGGTGATTCCGGTAGCGCGATAAGAGAAGCTATCGAAACGAGCAGAGCGATCAGGGTGCCGACCAACACGCCGCGGGTCCGCGAACGGATGCGCGCGATCAGGACAGGCTCGACCTCCGGTGTGATGGCCAGGCCGGCGCGTCGGGCGGTATCTCGCAGCGCATCCGGGCGAATGACGGCACCTGGCCGAAGCTGCCACGCGAAGACGACCGTCAGCAGTCCGGCCACGACCAGCAGGGTGATCTCGTACGCGTCCACGGGCATCCTCGTTTGTTTGGTATTTGTACCAAGCTAACAAGCCGGGGTGCGCCCGTCAAGGGCCGTGCGGCTACTCCGCGCTGCGGTGGATCAGCCTGGTGAGCACGATGGCACTCCGGGTGTGGTCGACGTTCGGGGCCAGCCGCACCTTCTCCAGCGCCGCCTCGAGGCCGGGGATGTCGCGGGCCCGGATGTGCACGATCGCGTCGGCGCTGCCGGTCACGGTGCCGGCATCCACGACCTCCGGCACGCCGGAGAGGATGCGCAATAACTCGTCGGGCGCGACGGTGCCCCGGCAGAACAGCTCGACGTAGGCCTCGGTGCTCATGCCGTCGATCGACGGGTCGACCTGGATGGTGAAGCCGCGGATGACCTTGTCGGCGACCAGCCGGTCCACGCGGCGTTTCACCGCGGAGGCAGAGAGGCCCACGATAGAACCGATGTCTCCGTAGCCCGCCCGGGCGTTCTGGCGGAGAAGGTCGAGGATGCCGCGATCGAGGTTGTCCATTCGACCAGTGTACGCGCCGAAGTTGCGTGCGCGCCGCTTACAACGCGCATTACATGCGCCGATTCGCACGAAACGTTGATTCATGCTGTGTGAGACTAGAACCGGCGTCCCTGTGTGATCGGCCTCACCGTTGTACAGGGCTCACGAGAGCGACCTGGTCCGCCACCCACCCGCGTTCCGCCAACGCCTTGGCCGGCGGACCGCCAACAGAGGAGCTCCAGTGTCAATAGATGTCGCATCCGCTACCCCGAACGAGTCGGTCGCGCCAGCCGCGGTGACTCGTACGCCGGTGAAACGCACAATCCTGATGTGCAAACCGGAGTTTTTCACCGTGGTCTACCGGATCAACCCCTGGATGGACCCGGCCCTGCCGACCGACACGAGCCTGGCCGTCGCCCAGTGGCAGACGCTGTACGACACCTACATCGGCCTCGGCTTCGATGTCCACCTGATCGACCCCATCGACGGTCTGCCCGACATGGTCTACGCCGCCAACGGCGGTTTTGTCATCGACGGCATCGCCTACGGCGCCAAATTCACCTACCCGCAGCGCCAGCCCGAGGGCCCCGCCTACATGGACTGGTTCGGCGCCAACGACTTCGACGTGCGCGAGCCCGTCGAGATCAATGAGGGCGAGGGCGACTTCCTGCTCGTCGGCGACGTGATCCTGGCCGGCACCGGCTTCCGCAGCGCGTCGAACAGCCACGAAGAGGTCTCGGCCATCTACGATCGCCCGGTGATAACCCTCACCCTGGTGAACCCCAGCTTTTATCACCTCGACACCGCCATCGCCGTGCTTGACGCCTCCCCGACATCGGGGAACGGCGAGATCGCTTACTTGCCCAGCGCGTTCGACGAACCCAGCCTGGCCATCCTGCGCGAACGCTTCCCGGATGCCATCCTCGTCACCGAGGAAGACGCCGCGATCCTCGGCCTCAACTCCTACTCCGACGGTTACAACGTCGTGATCGCCGCCAAGGCGAAGGACTTCGAACGCCAATTGCGTGCACGCGGCTTCAACCCGATCGGCGTGGACCTGTCCGAGCTCTTGCTCGGCGGAGGAGGAGTCAAATGCTGCACTCTGGAGCTGCGCCGATGAGCGCCCTGACCGATGCGACCGGCCTCACCGCTCAGGTCGGCCTGACCGACCAGAGCGCGGCGATCGCACTTGAGAACCAGCACGCCGCGCACAACTACCACCCGCTGGCCGTCGTGGTCGCGTCCGGCGACGGCGCCTGGGTCACCGACATCAACGGCAAGCGGTACCTCGACTGCCTCGCCGCATACTCCGCCGTCAACTTCGGTCACTCCAACCCGGTGCTCCTGGATGCCGCGCGCGCGCAGCTGGGCCGGATCACCCTCACCAGCCGCGCCTTCCACAACGACCAGCTCGGCCCATTTGTGACCGCCCTGGCCAAGCTGGCCGGCAAGGACATGGTGCTGCCGATGAACACCGGCGCGGAGGCCGTGGAATCCGGTGTCAAGGTAGCCCGCGCCTGGGGCTACCGGGTCAAGGGCGTCGCGGCGGGGATGGCGAACATCATCGTCGCCGGCGGCAACTTCCACGGCCGCACCACGACCATCATCAGCTTTTCCGACGACGAATCGGCGCGCGCCGACTTCGGCCCGTTCACGCCGGGCTTCCGCACGGTGCCCTACGGGGATGCCGCGGCGCTGGAGGCGGCCATCGACGAGAACACCGTGGCGGTGCTGCTGGAACCCATCCAGGGTGAGGCCGGCATCGTGGTACCGCCGGCGGAGTACCTGCCCGCCGTGCGGGAGATCACCTCCCGGCACAACGTGCTCTTCATCGCCGATGAGATCCAGTCCGGCCTCGGCCGCACCGGCGCCACCTTCGCGGTGGAGCAGGCCGGTGTGGTGCCCGACCTGTACCTGCTCGGCAAGGCCCTCGGCGGCGGCATCGTGCCCGTCTCCGCGGTCGTCGGCAACACCGACATCCTGGGCGTGCTGCGCCCGGGTGAGCACGGGTCCACCTTCGGGGGCAACCCGCTGGCCGCCGCCGTGGGGCTGGCGGTGGTGAACATGCTCGCCACCGGCGAGTATCAGCAGCGAGCCAGGGACCTCGGCGCCCACCTGCACGAGAGGCTGCTCGGCCTGGTCGGCCACGGTGTGCTCGAGGTGCGCGGTGCGGGTCTTTGGGCAGGTATCGACATCGACCCGGCGCTGGCCTCAGGGCGCGCGGTCTGCGAGGCCCTGATGGAGCGCGGTGTGCTGGCGAAGGACACCCACGGCTCCACCATCCGGCTCGCCCCACCCCTGGTGGTGTCGGCCGAAGACCTGGACTGGGCGGTGGACCAGCTCACCGCGGTGCTCGAGGAGTTCGGCGCCTCCGTTCGTTAGGCCACCTAGCTCGGAGAGAATCCGGCTGGCCCGGTCGACGCCGGGTCAGCTCAGCGGGATTGGCGGCGCTTGCCGGGCGCGGCCTGGCCCTTGACGGCGGGCGCGCGACCGCGGCCCTTGGACGCCTTGGCCTTGCCGCCGCCGGATCCGCTGCTGTTGCCCGATCCCTGGGACGGGCCGCCGGCCGGCGGCATGTGAGCGATCAGCCCCTTCGCTTCGGCGAGCAGGGCGATGCCGGCCTCGGTGAGATACGGGTTGTCGGCGGCGGGCTCGAAGAGGGGAACGCCGAGCTCGGCTTCCAGGGCGGCGACCGATTTCATCAGCGTCGTGCGCGACACGTTGAGGTTCTTGGCGGCGCGCGCGATGTCCAGTTCCTCGGCGACGGCGACAAAACGCCGGAGCAGTGTGGTGTCCACGGGCATCCTCTCTGCCGCACGCGCGGGTCGCGTGCCTCAGTACAGGCTACGCGGTCGTGACGGCCTTCACTCTTCGGGTCACACGAAGAGCAGCACGATCCCCAGAACCGCCGAGCCGAGGCCGAGGCTGGTCAGGATCAAGCCGGTCAGCCGCCAGGCCTTGCCGTCGTGGTCCGGCGAATGGGTGCGGCATCGTTCAGGGGCCCTGGCGTTGAACCACAGGGTCACGTCGTCGCCGGGCTCCAGGTGCACGGTCTCGTGGCTGTCTGCCCGGGCCTCGTGCACCTCGCCGGTGGTGTCGAACCAGCGGATCACCGGGCCGGACGTGGTGGCCGCGACGACGCCATCCGCCTCGACCCACCGGCCGCCGAAGCCGCGCACCGATAGGCCGATGATGTAGAGCGGAACGCCCACCAGGAGCCCGACGATGGTGAAGATCTCGCTGAGCATCGAGACGATGTCGTGAAGGTCCACCCGTGCCGCCGTTTCCCGTCGTCTGCCTAGGGTGAAATGTTAGCGCGCGCGGCACCCCCCTGGGTCAGCGTGGAGCAGTCGCCTCGACGACCGCGATCTCGCGGGTGGCCGTCTCCCGGTCGCGGTCCTGCCGTGCCGCATCGGCCTTCGCCGTGACGATGCGGATGGCCGAGGTGAGCGGATGGCCGTCGCCGCGGTGCCGCACGTGCAGCCGCGCGGTGCGCGGTGAGGTGCGGGGGCGGATGCGGACCCGCAGGCGCTGGTACCTGATCATCCAGAACAGCACCGCCGCCGCCGCGAGGAGGCCGGAGACCGCGGCGACGCCGATGGCCCAGCGCGGGCCGTACTGGTCGGCGACCCAGCCGACCAGTGGAGCGCCGAGCGGGGTGCCGCCGGCGAAGATGGCCATGTACAGCGCCATCACCCGGCCGCGCATGGCCGGCTCGGTGGTGGTCTGCACGTAGGCGTTCGCGGTGGTCATCAGGGTCAGCGAGGTGAGGCCCACGAAGGCGAGCGAAATCGCGAAGGTGATGTAGCTGGGCATCACGGCGGCGATGGCGCAGGTGAGGCCGAAGAAGAACGCGCCGCCCACCACCAGGCGCATCCGGGGTCGGCTGCGCCGGGCCGAGAGCAGGGCGCCGACCACGCTGCCCACCGCCATGATCGAGCTGAGCATGCCGAACTCGCTGGCGCCCATGCCGAACTCCACGGTGGCCATGGTGGAGGTGAAGATGGCGAAGTTGAAGCCGAATGTGCCCACCAGGAACACCGTGATCAGCACCGCGACGATGTCGGGCCGATGCCAGACATAGCGGAAGCCGGCCATGAGTTGGCCCCGTTCCCGCGGTGCGCGGGGCTGCTTGCGGAGTTGCTTGGTGCGCAGCAGCGTCATGGCGGCGACGGTGAAGGCGAAGGTGACGGCGTTGATCATGAATACCCAGCCGGCGCCGACGGCGACGGTGAGGAGGCCGGCCGCGGCGGGGCCGATCAGCCGGGCGCCGTTGAACGAGGCCGAGTTCAGCGCCACGGCGTTCGAGAGGTTGTCGTCCGGCACCAGCTCGGAGACGAAGGTCTGCCGGGCGGGCGCGTCGATGGCGGCAACGATGCCCAGGCCGAGGGCGAAGAGGTAGACGTGCCAGAGCTCGACGACGCCGGTGATGGTGATCAGGCCGAGGCCCAGGGCGAGTGCGCCCATCAGAGCCTGGGTGAGCATCAGCAGCTTGCGGCGGTCGAACCTGTCGGCGATGAGGCCCGACCACGGCATCAGCACCAGCTGCGGCCCGAATTGCAGGGCCATCACGATGCCCACTGCGGTGGCGTTGTAGTCGGTGAGCTGGGTCAGCACGATCCAGTCCTGGGCCGTGCGCTGCATCCAGGTGCCCACATTGGACACCAGGGCGCCGGCGAACCAGATCCGGTAATTGACCACGCTCAGGGAGCGGAACATTGCACTCAACTGTTGGCGAGCTCCTTCATGATTTCGGTGGCGGACGCCAGGATCTGGCGTTGTTCGGGGGTGAGCCGCAGGATGCGCGTGGCTATCCAGTCGTCTCGGCGGCGGCGGGTCTCGCGCACCAGGGTCATCCCGGTGTCGGTGACGGTGAGCACCACCTTGCGGCCGTCCTCGGCGGAGCCGGCGCGGTTGACCAGGCCGGCCTCGACGAGGGCGTTCACGGTGCGGTTCATCGAGGGCGGGGTGACCCGTTCCTCTTCGCTGAGCGCGCTCAGGGTCATCGGGCCGAGTCTGAACACAGCGCCGAGGGCCGAGAACTGGCCGCTGGTGAGTTCGTTGTCGGCCTGCTCCTGGCGCACCCGGCGGGCCAGTCGGCCGTTGGCGAGCCTGAAGTCGTGGCTCAACTCGGCGACGGAGCGGCGCTTGGTGTGCGCCGCCGCGGGGGCCGGCGCTGGCGCGGGTGCGGGTGCGGGTGCGGGTGCGGGTGCGGGTGCGGGGGGACTGGGCGCAATGGGGCTCTCTGACATGATTACTTAGCCTAACAAATTAGCTATGCTAATGATTCCCAGCTCGCCGAATCGCCGCCGAATCGCCGCCGAATCGCCACTGAATCGCCGCGACTGTTCCCGAAGCGGACAATTGCGCCCGGTACGCCGGGCGCAAATGTCCGCACGGGCAACAGGTACGGCAGAATAAGCCCGTGCCCACCTTCATCGATGAACACGGCGTCCCGATCGTCTACTACGCCTGGCCGGTCGACAACCCGCGCGCGATCGTGCAGCTCGTGCACGGGGTCGGCGAACACGCCCTGCGCTACCGGGAGGTGGCCCGCGCGCTCAACGCGGCCGGCTACTCCGTCTACGCCGACGACCACCGCGGGCACGGCCAGACCGGGATGCTGCAGCACGGTGGCGACGTCGGCCAGCTCGGTCGGCTCGGCGTCGGCGGTCTGCGCGCGGCCGTCGCCGCCGTGCACGCCTTCACCGGCGTGATCCGGCAGGCCACCCGCCACCAGACCGTTGCGCGGGGCGAGGGACCGGCTGCGCAGACCGGGCAACCGCAGGCACAGCCGGTGCCGCTGGTGCTGCTCGGGCACAGTTGGGGATCCTTCATGGCGCAGATGATCCTCAACCGGTATCCCCAGGACTACCAGGCGGTCGTGCTCACCGGCACGGCCTACCGCTGGCCCGGCTACCTCAACAGCGGGGATCTCAACGCCAGGCACAAGCACCTCGGCTCGACCGGTGCCGAGTGGCTCAGCCGGGACCCGGCGGTCGCGGCGGCTTTTGTGGCCGACCCGCTCACCACGAGCGTGCCGCTCGCCAAGCTGTTCGGCCTGCGCGACGCCGCCCGCATCCTCGGTCGCCCC
This sequence comes from Cryobacterium sp. TMB3-10, assembly GCF_004402305.1. NCBI lineage: Bacteria > Bacillati > Actinomycetota > Actinomycetes > Micrococcales > Microbacteriaceae > Cryobacterium > Cryobacterium sp. TMB3-10. Next base: position 19,148 of record NZ_SOGH01000032.1, read on the forward strand.
GCCCGGCGGCTCCCCGCGGACCTGCCCGTGCTCATCCAGGTCGGCGGCGACGACCCCGTGGGCGGGGAACGCAGCGCCCGCAAGCTTGTGGACGCCTTCCGGCGCCGGTCCGGCCTGCGGGATGTGCGCCTGATCGTGTACCCCGGCGCCCGGCACGAGGTCCTCAACGAGATCAACCGCGACGAGGTGCTGGCCGACCTGGTCGCCTGGCTCGACGCGCATCTCCCGGCCGCCGTCTCCGAGTCCGCTGCCGACGATTAGGCTGATCACATGCATGGTGAATACAAGGTTCCAGGCGGCAAACTCGTTGTGGTCGATCTGAATGTCGTCGACAATCTCATCACCGATTTTCGCCTGGCCGGTGATTTCTTTCTCGAGCCGGACGACGCCCTCGAGGACATCAACGCAGCGGTGAACGGCCTCGCCGCCGACAGCGACGCGGCCACCATCGCGGCCGCGGTGCGGGCCGCGTTGCCGCCCCAGGCCACCCTGCTCGGGTTCTCTCCGGAGTCGGTCGCCGTCGCCATCCGTCGTTCGCTCGCCCACGCCAGCGGCTGGCGGGACTATGAGTGGCAGATCATCCACACCAAGGCCGTGCCCCCGGTCATGCAGATGGCTCTCGACGAGGTGCTCGCCGTCGAGGTCGGCGAGGGCCGCCGCAGCCCCACCCTGCGCATCTGGGAGTGGAATGAACCGGCCGTCGTGATCGGCAGCTTCCAGTCGCTGAAGAACGAGGTCGACCCCGTCAACGCCGAAAAGCACGGCTTCACGGTGGTGCGCCGGGTCTCCGGCGGCGGCGCCATGTTCATGGAGGCCGGTTCGGTGATCACGTATTCGATCTACGCTCCCACCGAGCTGGTGCACGGTATGAGCTTCGCCGACTCCTACGCCTTCCTCGACGAGTGGGTCATCACGGCGCTCAAGTCACTGGGCATCGACGCGCACTACCAGCCGCTCAACGACATCACGAGCCCCACCGGAAAGATCGGCGGGGCGGCCCAGAAGCGCCTCGGCAGCGGCGCCGTGCTGCACCACGTCACCATGAGCTACGACATGGACGGCGAGAAGATGGTGCAGGTGCTGCGCATCGGCCGGGAGAAGCTCAGCGACAAGGGCATCACCAGCGCCGCCAAGCGGGTGGATCCGCTCCGCAGCCAGACCGGGCTCAGCCGCGCCGAGATCATCGACCGCATGAAGCAGACTTTCACGAGCCTGTACGGGGCGAAACCCGGCGACATCACCGATGAGGAATACGCCAAGGCCGCCGACTTGGTGGAGAGCAAGTTCAGCACCGACGCCTGGATCGGCCGCGTGCCCTAACCAGGACGGCCCTGGCCAGCACAGCGCCTGGCGAGCACAGGATCAGGTGCCGCGGATGAGCAGGTCCTGGTATTCGGCGTGCTGGTCGATCCAGTCCGCGACGAACGGGCAGGCCGCCACCACGGTGAGGTCGGTGCGCGTGCGCACGTCGTCGAGCGCCTGCTCGATGAGGAAGCCCGCGAGCCCGTGTGCGCGCTTGGCCGGGTCGACCTCGGTGTGGGTGAAGGTCACTGACTGGCCCGCCAGCGTGTAGTCGGCCAGGCCCACCGGCTCGCCGTCCTGCCACAGCGTGTAGCGCGAGAGGTCCGGTTCGTGCCTGATGTGCGCGGTGCTGTCGGCACGGGTCATCTCTTCACTTGTCATCGGAACAGCGTAAGCCGACTGACAGAATGAGGGAATGCCAAACGCGTGGACTCAGTCCTCTCCCAGCAGGGTCATCGAGGCGGACAACCTGGTTGTGCTGCCGACGCTGCCCGACGGCGCGTTCACCCTCATCTACCTCGACCCGCCGTTCAACACCGGCCGCAGCCAGAAGCGGCAGTCGACCACCTCGGTGCGGAGCACCCTGGCCAGCGGCGCCCACGCCACCGGAACCATCACCGGGTTCAAGGGCCAGCGCTACGAGCGCATCAAGGGCGATCTGCTCGGCTACGACGACCAGTTCGAGGACTACTGGGCGTTCTTGGAGCCCCGTTTGATCGAGGCCTGGCGCCTGCTGGCCGATGACGGCACCCTCTACCTGCACTTGGACTACCGTGAGGCGCACTACGCCAAGGTGCTCCTCGACGCTCTCTTCGGCCGGGACTGCTTCCTCAACGAGCTGATCTGGGCCTACGACTACGGCGCCAAATCGAAGAACCGCTGGCCCACCAAGCACGACACGATCCTGGTCTACGTGAAGAACCCCAAGGATTACTACTTCGACTCCAGCACCGTGGACCGAGAGCCCTACATGGCGCCGGGCCTGGTCACCCCCGAGAAGGTGGCCAAGGGCAAACTGCCCACGGATGTCTGGTGGCACACCATCGTCTCGCCCACGGGCAAGGAGAAAACCGGCTACCCCACCCAGAAGCCGGTCGGCATCCTGCGGCGCATGATCCAAGCCTCCAGCCGGGAGGGCGACTGGGTGCTGGACTTCTTCGCCGGCAGCGGCACGACGGGTGCCGTCGCGGCTGCCCTGGGGCGCAAGTTCCTTCTCATCGACCAGAACCCGGAGTCGCTCGCGGTGATGCACGAGAGGCTCGGCGCCCTGCCCGGTGTGGATTTCGTCGACGCCGAGCTGGAGACAAGACTGGGAGCATGAGACTCCGCATTTTCACCGAGCCCCAGCAGGGCGCCAGCTACGACGACCTCCTCGCGGTCGCGCAGGCCACCGAGACTCTCGGCTTCGACGCCTTCTTCCGCTCAGACCATTACCTCGCCATGGGCGATCACGTCTCCGGGCTGCCCGGGCCGACGGATGCCTGGACCACCCTGGCCGGACTGGCGCGCGAGACGCAGCGCATCCGCCTCGGCACCCTGGTGTCCTCGGTCACCTACCGTCCGCCGGGGGTCCTGGCGATCCAGGTCGCCCAGGTCGACCAGATGTCGGGCGGCCGCGTGGAACTGGGCCTGGGCACCGGCTGGTTCGAACAGGAACACCTGGCCTACGGCATCCCCTTCCCGGCCAAGCGGTTCGGCATGCTCGAGGAGCAGCTCGAAGTGATCACCGGCCTGTGGGGAACGCCCGTCGGTGAGACCTACAGTTTCGCCGGCGAGCACTACACCCTCGTCGACTCTCCCGCCCTGCCCAAGCCCACGCAGTCCCGCGTGCCGGTGATCGTGGGCGGTGGCGGAGCCAAGCGCACCCCGGCGATGGCCGCGCGGTTCGCCACCGAATTCAACCTGCCCTTCCCCGACTTCGCCGACATCCCCGCCAAGTTCGCCGGGGTGCGCGCAGCCTGCGAGGCCATCGGCCGCAACCCGCAGGAACTGGTCTACTCGACTGCGCTGATCGCGGTGGCCGGCGCCGACGAGGCCGAGTTCGCCCGACGCGCTGCCGCCGTGGGCCGGGAGCCCGCCGAACTCCGCGAGCACGGGATCGCCGGGACCACCGGTGAGGTCGTCGACAGGCTGGGAGCCCTCGCCGCCGACGGCGTGGAGTGCGTCTACCTGCAGATCATGGACCTGGCCGACCTCGAGCACCTTGATTTTCTGGCCAGAGAGGTTATGCCGCAGCTCGACTGAACGGATGACCTGGGCGGCTCAGGCCGAGTCGCGAAGCACCAAGCGCGTCGGCATGAAGTTATGGTGCGGCACGGTCTCGTCGCCGGCGAGCAGGCGCAAGAGCAGGTCCGCCATCGCGAAGCCCATCTCCTTCGATGGCTGGCTCACCGTGGTCAGCGAGATCGGACCGGAGGTGGCGGCCGGGCTGTCGTCGAACGAGACCACCGCGATATCGCCGGGCACCGAGCGGCCCTGTTCGGCCAAGACCCCCATCGTGCCCACGGCCATGAGGTCGCTCGCGACGAACAAGGCATTCACGTGCGGGCTGTGTTCAAGCAGACGGCGAGTTGCCGCGGCGGCGCCCGCGGCCGTGAAGTCGGCGTGCTCCACGGCATCTGACTCGAGCCCGGCGGCCGCGAGTGCGTGCCGGAAGCCATTGAGTCGGTCGATGCCGGCGGGCATGTCGACCGGTCCGGTGATGGTGCCAATGCGGTGCCGGCCGAGGTTGATGAGATGCTGCACGCCGCTGATGGCGCCGGCCACGTTGTCGACGTCCACGAAGTAATTATCCGGGCCGGAGTGGTTCGTGGGTCGGCCACCGAAGACCACGGGCATGGTGGTCTCCAGGTTCGCCACGAAATCATCGCCGGTGTGGTGCGAGATGACGATGGCTCCATCGACGTTACCCGAGCGCAGGTAGCGCATGGTCTTGTGCCGGGGGTCGCTCGACGCGACGAGGAGGTTGAGCGTGTAGTCACTCTCGTCCAGGCGCTGAGTGATGCCCTGCACGACGGCGGCGAAGTACGGGTCGCCGAAGAACTTGGTCATGTCTTCCGGCACGACCAGGGCGACCGACTGGGTGTGGTGGCTGGCCAGTGACCTGGCGGCGCGGTTGGGTACATAGTTGAGTTGTTCGATCGCGGCGTTGACGGAATCGACGACCTCCTGCCTGACCTTGGGGGAGCCGTTGACAACCCGGCTGACCGTTGCTCTGGAGACTCCGGCCGCCGCGGCGACCATCTCGAGGGTCGGCTGGGGCGGACGCGCACTCCGGATTCCCATTGTCATGGGGTCAGTCTATTTGCGCTCGGGCCATTGGTCCCGCGTGAATCCGGTGCGCCCGTGCCCAGGCCGCCCTTCAGCGCCCCCGTTCGAGGTCACGACGCGCCGTCAAATCACCGGTACGTCGTGGTCGTATTGACAAGCCTGCTTCTCCTGCTCTATGGTGACGGTGATTGATGAGAGCGCTCTCACGTTTGAATGAGAGCGCTCTCATTCCCGCACGTATGTCTTGCAATCGCACAAGCACACGCACACAAAGGAGTGAAAGTGAAGTTCTCACAACGCACCAAGGTTGGCGCCGCAGTAGCCTGCGCCGCATCCTTCGCCCTCATCGCCACAGGCTGTTCGTCGGCGGGCACCGACGGCGCCTCCGGCGGTGACATCGAGCTGACCGTCACCACGTTCGGCAGCATGGGTATGGCTGACCTGTACGCCGAGTATGAGGCAGCCAACCCCGGCATCACCATCAAGGCGAACAACATCGACACGGGTGGCAACGCTCGCACGGATGCCTTCACCAAAATTGCCGCCGGCAGCGGCCTCTCGGACGTTGTCGCCGTCGAGGAAGGCTGGCTGGGTTCGATCATGGCCGTCTCCGACCAGTTCGTCGACCTGTCGGAATACGGCGCCGACGACATCAAGGACCGCTGGGTTCCGTGGAAGCTCGAACAGGGCACCGACGCGGAAGGACGCATCATCGGTTACGGCACCGACATCGGCCCGGAGGGACTCTGCTACAACAGCGCAGCCTTCGAAGCCGCCGGGCTGCCCACCGACCGTGCCGAAGTAGCCACGCTTCTCGGCGGCGACGACGCAAGCTGGGAAAGCTACTTCGCCCTGGGCAAGAAGTACCAGGAGGCCACCGGCAAGGCGTGGTTCGACCAGTCCGGCTTCATCTGGAACTCCATGGTGAACCAGATGGACGAGGGCTACTACACCGCCGACGGCGAGCTCAACGTTGTTGACAACGCCGAGCTGAAGGCGGCCTGGACGCAGCTGGCCGACGCCAACGCGGCCGGCCTTTCCGGCAAGCAGGCTCAGTGGGACTGGAACAAGGGCTCGTCGTTCACCGACGGAACCTTCGCGACCTTCATGTGCCCGGGCTGGATGCTCGGAGTCGTTCAGGGCCAGGTCGAGACCGCCGGCGGCGACGCCACCGGCGCGACGGCCGGCTGGGACTTCGCCGACGTGTTCCCCGGCGGAGCGACCAACTGGGGCGGAACCTTCCTGACCGTCCCGACGCAGTCCAAGCACCCGCAGGAAGCCGCGGACCTGGCTGCCTGGTTGACCGAGGCCGACCAGCAGGTCGCCGAGTTCAAGGCCGAGGGCCCGTTCCCCAGCGTCACCGCTGCACAGACGGACCCCGCACTGTCTGAGGCAACCGGAGTCTCCGCGTTCTTCAACGACGCGCCGATCGCTGAAATCCTCACCAAGCGTGCCGACGGCGTGAAGGCCCAGTTCAAGGGTCCGGATGACTCCACGATCCAGGAGCAGGTCTTCGGCCCGTCCGCGATCGCGCTCGACCAGGGTGTCGCGGGCGACAAGGCATGGGACGACGCCATGACCCTGTTCGACCAGCTCATCGTCAACAAGTAGTAGCAGCACCAATCCGCTCTTGCCGGGCTTCCGGCGCCGCGACGCGGCACCGGAAGCCCGGCTCGAAGGCAGAAAGTCACCATGACACGCACACTTGAACCAGAGACCAGCGCTCCCGCGCCTCTCAAGCGTCCCGGCCGCGCGAGCGCCCTCACCTACAAGCACCGGCTGAGCCGCCTGGATGTGAAAGTCTCGCCCTACCTGTACGTCGCACCGTTCTTCGTGCTGTTCGGCCTGGTGGGCCTGTTCCCTCTCGTCTACACCTTTGTGGTGTCCCTGAACAACTGGAATCTGCTGAGCGGGCCGGGGGAGTGGGTCGGCTTCGACAACTACGCCGCAGAGCTCAGTGACCCCTTGTTCTGGAATTCACTGTTCAACACCATGAGTATCTTCCTGCTCTCGAGCATTCCGCAGCTCGTGGTGGCCACGGCCATCGCCGCGATCCTCGACCAGAACCTGCGTGCCAAGACCTTCTGGCGCATGAGCATCCTCATCCCCTACGTCGTGACCCCTGTCGCGGTCGCCCTCATCTTCTCCAGCATGTTCAGCGAGCAGAGCGGTCTGGTGAACCACCTGCTCAGCTTCGTCGGCGTGGACCCGATCCTTTGGAAAACCGATGTGTTGCCCAGCCACCTGGCCATCGCCGGCATGGTGAACTGGCGCTGGACCGGCTACAACGCCCTGATCCTGCTCGCCGCCATGCAGTCGGTGCCGCGGGACATCCACGAGTCCGCCGCCCTGGACGGCGCCGGGTTTGTCCGCCGCTTCTTCTCCATCACCCTGCCGAGCATCCGCCCCACCATGATCTTCGTCATCATCACGGCGACCATCGGTGGGCTGCAGATCTTCACCGAGCCGCGCCTGTACGACGCGACCAGCTCCACGGCCGGTGGTGCGCACCGACAGTTCCAGACCACGGTGCTCTACCTGTGGGAGATGGCCTTCCAGCGCCAGAACTTCGGCAAGGCCTCGGCGATCGCCCTGATCCTGTTCGTCATCATCGTGGCGTTCGGCGTGCTCAATTACCTGATCTCGCAACGGATCGCCACGGCAGACAGCCGGTCCGACGCGAAGAACAACAAACGCGCGGTTCGCCGCACGCTCCGAAACGGCGCGAAGGAGCCCCGAGCATGACCGACACCATCGCCCGCCCAGAAACCACCCCGGAGGTACCGGGTCAGACGGTCACCGTCAAGCGGGGCAAGACAAAGCACAAAGGCCTCGGCATCGACCGTCGTCCAGGCTTCCTTACCTACGGAATCCTGATCGCGCTCTTCGCCGGCGGAACCTACCCGCTCTGGTGGTCGGTTGTCGTCGGTGCGAGCCCGTCGTCTGTGCTGTCCCAGGATTGGCCGCCGCTTCTTCCTGGCGGGCAGTTCTGGACCAACGTCGCCGCAGTCTTCGACACCATTCCGTTTTGGCAGGCCCTGCTCAACAGCGTGATCGTGTCGACGATCATCACCGTGTCCGTCGTGTCGTTCTCGACTCTCGCCGGGTACGCGTTCGCCAAGCTCAAGTTCCGTGGCAGCAACGGGCTGATGGTTTTCGTCGTCGCGACGATGGCGATCCCCACCCAGCTGGGCATCATTCCGCTGTTCATCCTGATGCGCGAGTTCGGCTGGACCGGCTCCATCGGCGCGATCATCGTCCCGACCCTGGTGACGGCCTTCGGCGTGTTCTTCATGCGCCAGTACCTCGTCGACGTGATTCCGGACGAGCTCATTGAGGCGGCCCGCGTCGACGGCGCGAACATGATCACCACGTTCTGGAACGTCGCGGTTCCCGCCGCCCGTCCGGCGATGGCGATCCTGTCGCTCTTCACCTTCATGATGGCGTGGACGGACTTTCTCTGGCCGATGATCGTTTCGCCGCAGAACCCGACCCTGCAGGTGGCTCTCAGCCAGCTGCAGTCCGCACGATACATCGACTACTCGGTCGTGCTCGCAGGTGCCGTGCTGGCAACACTGCCGCTGCTCGTGCTCTTCGTGCTTGCGGGCAAGCAGCTCATCTCCGGCATCATGGCGGGTGCCGTCAAGGGCTGATCCAGCCGCCTCACGTCGCTCCCCTGAATCGGTCAGGGGAGCGACGTGAGTGGTGTCTCAGGCGAAGACGGCCACGGCCTTCGCCACCGGCGTCGGGCCGGAAATGAGGTGCAGCACCGTGTGGCTGCCTGCTCCGGTGCGGAGCAGCTCGGCCAGCACCGCTGCCACATCGGCCCGGGGCACGCTGCCCTGGGTCTCCGGCTGCACGGTTCCGCTCTCGTCGGGTCCCGTGCGCTCAAGCCGAACCGAGCCGATGGGGTCGTGATCGGTCAGGGTGCCCGGCCGCACGATGGTCCAGTCGAGGTCTCTGCCCGCGAGGTCTTCCTCTGCGCCGAGCTTGGCCTGGAGGTAGGCGACGAAGTCGGCGGGGACGCTGTCGGGGGTGGCTCCGTCACGCACCAGATCCGCTCCGGTGGAGGAGATCTGTACGAACCGGCGCACCCCGGCGGATTCGGCGGCATCCGCCAACAACACCGAAGCCCCCAGATCGACCGAGTTCTTACGTGCGTCGCCGCTGCCCGCACCCGCGCCGGCCGCGAAGACCGCGGCGTCGGCGTCGGCCATGACCTCGGCGACGGCGTCGACCGAGCTGTTCTCGAGATCGAGGACAACCGGTTGGGCTCCATCGAGGACGAGGTCTTCCTTTTGCTCAGCGTTCCTGATCAGCCCGATCACAGTGTGTCCGTCGAGGGTCAACTCCCGGGTGAGGGACCGTGCAATTTTTCCGTGTGCTCCTGCTATAACAATTCGCATACGGGGTGAAACAGACTACGGGGCGCTGGAATTCCCCGGCGGCGATGATGCCGATGCCGGGGAGTGGCGTCGGCGCAGGATATGCTCGGCAGCGTGTCAGTTCAATCGCGCCGGGGGGCGTCGCCGCGCGTACGCCGTCGACGCGCACTCGTCGCGGCCGCCGCCGCACTGCTGCTGGTCGCCGGTGGTGGAGCCCTCATCCTGGGCCAGCACACCGGCCGCGCCGCATCGAGCGAGACCACGCCGACCACATCCGCATCGCCCGGCCCGTCGGCCAGTACGCCGACCGAACCACCGCGCCCGTCGCCGTCGGCCTCGCCTGACCCGGCTCCGGCGCCCACCTTCGACCGCGCTGCCCGGTCGATCGACGACCCGAACAGCATCTGGGTGGTCGTTGACAAGCTCCGCCCGCTCAACCCCACCGACTACGCTCCCGACGACCTCGTCGATGTGCCGATCCCGTTCGCGAACCACCCGCAGTTGCGGCAGGAGGCCTCCGACGCCGTCGTGGCCCTGTTCTCCGCCTTCACGGCCGAAACCGGCCTGGCCTTGCAATCGCAGAGCGCGTACCGCAGCTTCGACGCGCAGACGCGGGTCTACAACAACGATCTCGCGAACCTCGGTCAGGCCGGTGCCGACTTGAGTACCGCGCGGCCGGGTACGAGTGAACACCAGACCGGTCTCACGATCGACATCAGCGCCCAACCCGGGCAGTGTTCACTCAACGCGTGCTTCGCCGACACCCCACACGGCCAGTGGCTCGCCGCAAACGCGTGGCGATTCGGCTTCCTGCTGCGCTACCCCGCCGACAAGACCCCGGTGACCGGCTACGAGTTCGAGCCCTGGCACTTCCGGTACGTCGGGATCGACCTGGCCACGGAAATGCACGACCAGGGCGTCACCACGCTCGAGGAGTTCTTCGGCCTACCGGCCGCACCGTCCTACGGCTAAAGCCCTCGGCTGAATTCCACTCACACGCCACCCTCACAGCCTCGGGGGCCCCGACGCTCACGGTACGCGGGTCGAGAACACCCTGCCCGCGATGAGGTCTACTATGCCTGGCACGCTCACAACACCGCCCGAAGATCGGTGGCCGGTCCGGTCCCAGACTCTTCACCAAATAGTGTGGTTGGCTTGAGATCCCCCCCCCCGAATGGAGGTAGTTGTGGCTGTAGCTCGACCAGCACGGATCGGTGTCATCGCCCTGATCCTCGGCGGACTCGTCGTGGGAACCGTGGCCCTGGCGACGTCCGGCGCGGATNCGGCGCGGATCGAACCGGTTCGGCTCAGCGCGGTTCCACTGCGGCGGACGCCGCTGCCACGGTCGAGACCGCGCCGCGCGAGACTCCGGCGATAACGGCCGCGCCCGTCGACGTTGACCCCGCCGTGCAGGCTCAGCTGAGTTACGCACTCGCGCACTGGAAGGACTACAACACCGACCAGTACGGTGTGGTCACCGGAAACGACTGCGTGAACTTCACCAGCCAGTCCCTGGTGGCCAGGGGCTGGGCCATGGACGAGACCTGGTGGACCAGCGGAACCGGCTCCGACTTCGACTTCTCCTCACCGTGGGTGAGTTCGACCGCGTTCATGAACTACCTCGCGGACTCCGGCCGCGCCACCGCCCTGACCGACGACCAGCGCGATCAGGTGAAGCTCGGTGATGTCGTCCAGTTCGACTGGGACAACACGGGCGACCGTGACCACACCGCCGTCGTCTCCCGCATCGAGGGCACCGGCGACGACATCGTGATCTACTACGCCGGGCACACCGACGACACCGACTACCTCTCGGTGGACGTCGCGATCACCGAGAAGCACCCGGGCGGAACCGCGTACTACTGGAGCATCCCGTAGCCCACCGAGCGCGGGCTAGCTGATCGCGGCGTCGACGATGGCCTTGGCCTCGATCTGCACCAGCTTGAGGTGCTCCGGGCCCTTGAACGACTCGGCGTAGATCTTGTAGACGTCTTCGGTGCCGCTGGGGCGGGCGGCGAACCAGGCGTATTCGGTGAAGACCTTCACTCCGCCGATGGCCGCGCCGTTTCCCGGGGCGTTGCTGAGCGCGCCGATGATCTTGTCGCCGGCGAGCTCGGTGGCGGTGATTGCTGCGCCGTCGAGCTTGCCGAGGGCGGTCTTCTGCGCCGGCGTCGCGACGGCGTCGATGCGCTCGTAGGCCGGGGCGCCGAAGTGCTCGGCCAGTTCGGCGTACCGCACGCTGGGCGACTTGCCGGTCACGGCGACGATCTCCGCAGCGAGCAGGGCCAGCAGGATGCCGTCCTTGTCGGTGGTCCAGACCGTGCCGTCGAAGCGCACGAAGCTCGCGCCGGCGCTCTCCTCGCCGCCGAAGGCGACCGAGCCGTCGATCAGGCCGGGCACGAACCACTTGAAGCCCACCGGGACCTCCCACAGCTCACGGCCGAGGAAACCGGCGACGCGGTCGATCATGGTGGAGGAGACCAGGGTCTTGCCGATCGCGGCATCCGCCCGCCAGCCGTCGCGGTGGCTGTAGAGGTATTCGATGGCCACGGCCAGGAAGTGGTTGGGGTTCATCAGGCCGGCGTCCGGCGTGACGATGCCGTGCCGGTCGGCGTCGGCGTCGTTGCCGGTGAGGATGTCGAAGTCGTCCTTGTGCGCCAGCACCGACGCCATCGCCGAGGGGCTGGACGGGTCCATCCGGATCTTGCCGTCCCAGTCCAGGGTCATGAACGCCCAGGTCGGGTCGACCAGCGGGTTGACCACGGTGAGGTTGAGCTCGTAGCGGTCGCGGATGGCGCCCCAGTAGCCGACGCTCGCGCCGCCCAGCGGGTCGGCGCCGATACGGATGCCGCTCTTCTTGATGGCCGCCATGTCGATGATGTTCTCGAGGTCGTCGACGTACTGGCCGCGGAAGTCGTAGGTCTCCACGGCGCTGGGCTCGGCCATGAGCACGGCGCGCATCTCGTCGGCGATGATCTCGTTGGCGCGATTGGCGATCCAGGAGGTGGCGTCGCTGTCGGCCGGTCCGCCGTGCGGCGGGTTGTACTTGAAGCCGCCGTCCATGGGCGGGTTGTGGCTCGGGGTGACGACGATGCCGTCGGCCTGGTCGTCGTGTCCGGCCCGGTTGTAGGCGAGGATCGCGTGCGACAGTGCCGGGGTGGGCACGAAGTCGTCGAACTCGTCGACCAGCACCCGCACGCCGTTGCCCACCAGCACCTCGAGGGCCGTGGTGGTGGCCGGGGCGCTGAGGGCGTGGGTGTCGGCGCCGATGAACAGCGGGCCGGTGATGCCCTGGGCGGCGCGGTACTCCACGATCGCCTGCGTTGTGGCGAGGATGTGGTTCTCGTTGAACGCGGTGTTCAGCGAACTGCCGCGGTGTCCGGAAGTGCCGAAGACAACCCGCTGGGCGGGCACCGACACATCCGGCTTGAGGTCGTAATACGCCCTGATGAGGGCCTCAACGTCGATCAGATCGGATTTCTGGGCCGGGGTGCCTGCGCGTGCGTTCATAGTGCCCAGTCTTGCACTCCAACTAGGCTGTGAGCCATGCCAGAGACTCCCGATGTGCACTACAGCTTCCTGGGGCCGGCGGGAACCTTCACCGAGGCCGCCCTCGCCCAGGTTCCCCAGGCCAGGGGCTTGCCGTGGCGCGCGGTCAACAACGTGGGGGAGGCCTTCGCCGACGTCGTGAGCGGGCGCAGCGTCGCCGCCATGATCGCCATCGAGAATTCGGTCGACGGCGGGGTGAGCGCCACCCAGGACGCCCTGGCCAGCGTGCCGAACCTGCGGATCATCGGCGAATACCTGGTACCGGTCAACTTTGTGCTCGTCGCCAGGCCCGGAACCGCCCTCGAGGACGTCAAGATCGTCAACGCGCATCCGGTGGCCTACGCGCAGTGCCGCAGCTGGCTCGAAACGACACTGCCCAGGCACGGGCACATCCCCTCGTCGAGCAATGTCTCCGCCGCCGCCGCCCTGTTCGAGCCGGGACCAGCGGATGCCGCCGTCGCGCCGCCCGGTATCGAGAAGCACCATGACCTGGTGGTGCTCGCCCGCAACATCGGTGACAACCCCAACGCCGTCACCCGGTTCGTGCTCGTCGGACGCACCACCGTGATCCCGGAGCCGACCGGCGCCGACAAGACCAGCGTGATCGTGGAGCTCCCGGAGGACCGGGCCGGCGCCCTGCTGGAGATGCTCGAGCAGTTCGCCACCCGCGGCGTCAACCTCAGCCTGATCCAGTCCCGGCCGATCGGTGACTCCCTCGGCCGGTACCGGTTCGTCATTGACGCCGACGGGCACATCCTCGACGAACGGGTGGCGGACGCCCTGCTGGGGTTGCGCCGGTTCAGCCCAAAGGTGATCTTCCTCGGTTCGTATCCGCGAGCCGACAAAGCGGCCAATGTGTTCACCGACCGGTACGACGACGGTGTTTTCATCGAAGCCAGGGACTGGCTGCGCGGTCTGGTCTCGGGGGAGCCGACAGCGTGACCGAGCCTGGGGGGCCCGAACGGCCGGCGTTCGACCCGCGGCACGACGCCAGGTTTCAACGCGGCTACCAGCCCGGTGATCCACCCCGGCCCGCCGCTCGCCCCGGGCTGATCGGCGCGTCGCCGGCGAAACCTGCCGCCGCGGCCGGCGGAGCCGCGGCGCCGTTCGAGGACCTCGTCGTCGGCACCGACGGTGCATTCGACGATCTCGACGCCCTGGCCTTCGACGGCGACACCTTCCAGGACGAGCTGGAGCCCTCGAGGTGGAACCCGTACATCGCGCTGCTCTGGGTGGTGGCCCTCGCGCTTCCGGCGGGTGGCATGGTGTTGCAGTGGCAGGCCGTGAGCGGAATGTTCGGGAACAATTCGTATACGGGAAACGGGGAACCGCCGGTCGCGTTCGTCCTCCAACAGTTCAGCTACCTGGTCGCGCCACCCCTGATCTCGAGCGGGATCGTGATTCTCGGTGGCCTGCTGTTCTGGCACGCCTGGGGCTGGCGGGCTCGCCGGCGCCGAAGCGCCCAGGGCCTCTGACGGCTCACCGGACTCCCGCGGATCCGTCCGTCGGCATCGGCCAGCCGGCCGGTACCCGCACCAGCAGGGCACCGGCATCCGCCCGGAGGAACACGCTTGTCACCAGCCCAAATTCGTCGCCGTCCAGCTCGAATTGCTGCGGGTGGTCCGGCACGATCCGGATGTCGGTGCCGACCAGCGTCGTCATAGCACGTTCGCTGTCGGTATCGGTGAGCTCGATGATCCGCCGGCCCACGGCGGAGCGCCGCAGCACCCCGTTCTGCCAGGTCACCCGGCGCCAGATCATGAGCCAGCCGAGCACACCCTTGGGCTGCAACACGGCGATGTCCAGGACGCCGTCGTCGAGGAGGGCGTCGGGCAGGAACTGGATGTTTCCGGGCAGCACCCCGCAGTTGGCGATCAGGATGGTGCTCACCAGCGCCTGGTGCTCGCTGCGGGTGCCCAGGCTGTAGCGGATGCGGAACGGTTCGGCCTTGGGGATGGCGCGCATCCCCGCATCCACATAGGCCAGCCAACCCACCTGCTTCTTCAGGTCCGGGCGCGTCTCGGCGATCATCTGGGCATCGAGGCCGAGCCCGGCCATCACCAGGAAGACGTGGTCGTTGATGCTGTTGTCGGCGTAGGTGACCGAGGCCACGCCGAGGTCGATGGCCTTGTCGGCCCCGCCGAAGGCGATGCTGATGGCGTCGTCGAGGCTGTTCAGGGGCAGCTGCAGATTGCGGGCCAGCAGGTTGCCGGTGCCCACCGGCAGGATGCCCAGGCTCACCTCCGACCCACGCAGCGCTTCGGCCACCGCCCGCACGGTGCCGTCGCCACCCGCAGCGAGCACCATGGTCACACCCTGGCGCAGCGCCTGCCGGGTGACCCGCTGGCCGGGGTCGGCCACGGAGGTCGCCAACCAGAGCGGTTCGGCCCAGCCCGCCGCGGCGGCCGCGGTGTTCACGCCGAGGCGAAGCCTGTCGACATCCGTCTTCACGGGGTTGTAGACCACCGCGGCACGGCGCAAACTCGAGGGGATGTCGCTGGGTCCGGAACTGGAGGCTGGCACCCGCTCAGGCTAGCAAGGGGGCAACGGCTGGCGCTTGTAGACTGACCGAGTGATTGATCCGGTGCTGCTACGCGAAAATCCCGACCTCGTCAAGCGATCGCAGGAGGCGCGGGGCGACTCTGTCGAGGCCGTCGACGCCGCGCTCGCCGCGGACGCCGACCGGCGATCCTCGATCACCACCTTCGAGGCGCTGCGTGCCTCGCAGAACGCCTTCGGCAAGACCGTGGCACAGGCGCCGCCCGCCGAGAAGAAGGCCCTGGTCGCCCAGGCGCAGAGCCTGGCCGCGGAGGTCAAGGCGGCCGGAGTGACCGCCGCGGAGGCCGAGGCGCGTTTCACGAGCGTGATGCGCACCATCGCCAACCCGATCATCGACGGCGTGCCCGCCGGCGGCGAAGACAACTTCGCCACCCTGCGCACCCACGGCGAGATCCCCACCTTCGACTTCGAGGCCCGCGACCACCTCGAACTGGGCGAGATGCTCGGCGCCATCGACATGGCCCGCGGCGCCAAGGTCTCCGGTGCCCGGTTCTACTTCCTGCGTGGCATCGGCGCCCGGCTCGAGATCGCGTTGATGAACATGGCGTTGGACCATGCTCTCGCGGCCGATTTCATCCCGATGATCACGCCCACCCTGGTGCGCCCGGAGATCATGGACGGCACCGGGTTCCTCGGCGAGCACGCCGACGAGATCTACCACCTGCCCGCCGACGATCTCTACCTCACCGGCACCAGCGAGGTTGCCCTCGCGGGCTACCACAGCGACGAGATCCTCGACCTGTCCGACGGTCCGCTGCGCTACGCCGGCTGGTCCACCTGCTACCGCCGCGAGGCCGGGTCGGGCGGCAAGGACACCCGCGGCATCATCCGGGTGCACCAGTTCAACAAGCTCGAGATGTTCACCTACGTGCTGCCCGAAAATGCCGAGGCCGAGCACAACCGCCTCGTCGCCCTGCAGGAGGGCATGCTGCAGGCCCTCGGCCTGAGCTACCGGGTGATCGACGTCGCAGCAGGCGACCTGGGTTCCAGCGCCGCCCGTAAGTACGACATCGAGGCCTGGGTGCCCACCCAGGGTGCCTACCGGGAGCTCACCAGCACCAGCAACTGCACGACCTTCCAGGCCCGGCGCCTCGACATCCGTTACCGCACCGAGTCGGGCAAGACCGCCCCGGTCGCCACCCTCAACGGCACCCTCGCCACGACCCGGTGGATCGTCGCCATCCTGGAAACGCACCAGCAGGCCGACGGTTCGGTTCTCGTGCCGGAAGCACTGCGCCCCTACCTCGGCGGGCTCGACGTCCTCACACCCATCCGATGAGCCCCACCACCGACGCGCCCTGGCTGGTCGCCCTCGATATCGACGGCACCACCCTGCACGAGGACGGCACCATCAGCGACGCCGTGATCCGCCAGGTGCGCCGGGTGCACCAGGCGGGCCACGAGATCATGCTGGCAACCGGCAGAAGCGCCGCCGCCACCCTCCCGGTGCTCGAGCGTCTCGGGATCACGCCGCAATTCGTGGTCTGCTCCAACGGCGCCATCACGCTGCACCGAGACGCGGATGCCCCGACCGGGTACCGCCGCGAATGGGTCGAAACCTTTGACCCCAGCGACGTGCTGCTCTCCATCCGCTCGCACCTCACGGATGCCCGGTACGCGGTGGAGGACGAGCACGGCTTCTACCGGTACACGGAGGTGTTCCCCGACGCCACGATCGGCATCGACAGTGAGCACGTCGCCTTCGACGAGCTGCTGCGCCACGACGCCACCCGCGTCGTCGTCGTCTCGCCGGACCACGACATGGAGGACTTCCTCGCGGTGGTCGAGCAGATGGGTCTGAACCGGGTGAGCTACGCGATCGGCTGGACCGCCTGGCTCGATATCGCCCCCGACGGTGTGAACAAGGCCACCGCCATGGAGCGGGTGCGTGCCGAGTGCGGCATCCCACGCAGCCGGGTGATGGCCGTCGGCGACGGGCGCAACGACATCGACATGCTGCTCTGGGCCGGCGCGGAGGGCCGCGGTGTGGCCATGGGCCAGTCCCCGGACGACGTCCTCGAGGCCGCCAGCGAGCTCACCGTGAGCGTGCAGGACGACGGCCTGGCCGTGGTCCTCAGCAGCCTCTAGCACTCCAGTACACACGGTAATTCGCGGGGGTCGGCCGCCGTGCAGGGCGTTGCCAGTTTCGCGTGTCAGGCTACTTATTCCGTGATCGGCTAAGATCGGGCGAAGTTCGATGTTGGATCCGGCCCGTCACGGGGCGGTCCCGCGTTGAATCGGGAGGGCTGTCCGAGCGGCCGATGGAGCCAGTCTTGAAAACTGGTGGGCAGAAATGTCTCGTGGGTTCGAATCCCACGCCCTCCGCGCCGCGAGGCGCTGCACCTGCATAACGACGAAAGGATCTGCGTGAGCGACCAATTGCGCCCCCGCTCGAAACGATCGAAGCAGACCAGCCCGATCGCCCGGCACGGCAGGCTCAAGCGGTCCAACGCATTCGCCAACATCGCCAAGGTGCTCGCCGCCGCCCTCGCCGTGGTCATGGTCAGCGGTGTCTCGGTCGCGGCCCTCGCCACCCTCAACGTGGCCACCAGCGTCAAGGAACCCATCCGCCTGGACAGCGAGACCGCGGGTCCGATCCCGCAGATCAGCTCCATCGACGGCGGGGCCAACCTGCTCCTCGTCGGCAGCGACAGCCGTGTCGGCCAGGGCGGCGGCTACGGCGATCCCGAAGAAGAGACCGCGGTCCTCAACGACGTCACCATGCTGCTGCACATCGCCGAAGACCACAGCAGTGCCACCGTGGTCAGCTTCCCCAGGGACACCTACGTGCCCATCCCGGAGTGCACCGGCCCCGACGGGGAAACCTACTCGGCCATGAGCAGCCAGAAGATCAATAGCACCCTCAGCTACGGCGGGCTCAACTGCACGGTGTCGACGGTCGAGGAACTCACCGGCCTGCCGATCCAGTACGCCGCCGTCGTGCAGTTCAACGGCGTGGCGGCCATGTCAGAGGCCGTCGGCGGGGTGCCCGTCTGTATCGCGGAGCCCATCGTCGACGAACACACCGACCTGGACCTCGCGGCCGGCGAGCACGAGCTCAAGGGCCTGGAGGCACTGCAGTTCCTGCGCACCCGTTACGGCGTCGGCGACGGCAGCGACCTCGGTCGTATCAGCAACCAGCAGGTTTTCCTGTCCTCGCTCGTGCGCACCCTCAAGAGCGCCGAGACGCTGAGCGACCCGATCAAGCTGTACTCGATCGCCAAGGCCGCCGTGGACAATATGGAGCTGTCGACCTCGCTGCAGAGCATGGACACGATGGTCTCCATCGCGATGGCGCTGAAGGACATTCCGCTGGAGAAGGTCGTGTTCGTGCAGTACCCGGTCTACAACGTCGACGGGGGCGTCGAACCCGACGAGTCCGCCGCCGACGATCTGATGGCGTCCATCCTCGCCGACGCCTCGCCGACCCTGGCACCCGGTGAAGCCGACTTCCGCTCCGTGGCAGACCCTGCCGCCGCCGCGACCGAAGCGCCCGTTGAGCCGGTTGACCCTGCCGTGCCCGCGCCGACCGATCCCGCCGCGACCGATCCGGCCACCACCGAAGAGGCGCTGCCGAGCAATGTTTACGGGCAGGACGCGTCCCAGTACACCTGCTCGGCCGGGCGCACTCTGGCCGACCAGTAGCACCGTCGGCACCCGCCCGTGGGGATGGTGTTCAAACTGACGTCGTGGTGCGGTTAGTATGGTGGATGTGTGTTTGCGCAAGCAGGCATCCGGGAGACGTCGCATAGCCCGGCTTAGTGCACCACCCTGCTAAGGTGGAGTGCCCTTCACAGGGCACCGAGGGTTCAAATCCCTCCGTCTCCGCTCTTTGAAAAGCCCGCCAGACCCCCGGTCAGGCGGGCTTTTCTGCGTTCCGCTCAGGGAACTGTCGAGAGCTTCACGATGGTGGCCGGGGTCAGATCGACGGTCACCCTCTCGGGATGGATCCCCGCCGCCGCGAGGGCGGCCTGCAGCGCGGCGGTGTCGGGCACCGGCGGTGCGCCCACCACCCGCAGGGTCACCTCGGCGCCTCGGGTGGAGACGCCGGTGACCGTCCAACCGACGCCTGCGGCCCACTTCTCGCCCACGGTCTGCACGGTACCCTCCACGTTGCTGCGGGCCGTGACCTCGACGCTGGTGAGAGTGAGGGGGATGCCGATCAGCAGCAGCATCACGGCGAGCACGGCCACCGGGCGCAGCAGGCCGGGCGCCCCGGTGTCGCCGGGTGCTTTCCGGCGAGTGAGCCGGCTCACCCCGTAGACCGACATCACCACGATGCCGGTGCCGAGGATGGCGACGACGTTGGTGACGAAGAGCAGCAGCGCCCCCAGGAGCTGGGGGACGGAGCCCGACTCGAGGACCAGGCCGGCCACGGTCAGCGGCGGGACCAGGGAAATGGCTATCGCGACGCCGGGCAGCGTATCGGAGATGTCCCGGCGCACCAGCGCCACCGAGCCGACGACGCCGGTGCCGAGGGCGGCCAGCAGATCGATCAGACGGGGATTCACCCTGGCCGAGACCTGGGCATTCGTGCTGGCGAGCACGTCGGTCTGCACGAGGAGGCCGACCGCGAAGCCGATCACCACGGCGGCGGCGGCGCCGCCCAGCACCAACACCAGGGAGCGGATGAGGTTCGTCCTGTCGCCGAGCACCGTCGCGAGCATCGTGCCGAGGATGGGCGTCATCAGCGGAGCGACGATCATCGCGCCGATCACCGTGGCGGTGGAATCGCCCACGATGCCCGCCGAGGCGATGATCGATGCGAGCACTAGCAGCATCCAGAATCTGGAGTACCGCGCGCTGGACGCCGGCCCGTCGAAGAAGACGGAGTCGCGCATGCTCTCGGTGGTGTTGAATCGGTCGGCCACGCTGCGAACCTAGCCCTCGTGCGAACCCGACGGTAGGCGGGGCAGAATGGGGCATGGCCACCAGACTTCTGCTGATCTCCGATACGCACGTTCCCCAGCGAGCCCGGCGGCTGCCCGAGCAGGTCTGGCGGGCTGTCGACGAGGCCGACCTCGTGCTGCACGCCGGGGACTGGGTCGACCTCAGCCTGTACGAGGAGCTGACCCGCCGGGCACCGGCGCTGTTGGGCGTGTTCGGCAACAACGACGGCGCCGACCTGCGCCGTGTGCTGCCGGAGATCGCCCGGGACACCATCGAGGGCGTCCGCTTTGCGATGATCCACGAAACCGGTGCCGCCACAGGGCGCCAGAAGCGCATGGACGAGGCCTTTCCGGACACCGATGTGCTCGTCTTCGGGCACAGCCACATCCCCTGGGACAGCGTGTCGCCCCGGGGTCTGCGGCTGCTGAACCCGGGGTCGCCGACTGACCGCCGGCGGCAACCGGCACACACCTACCTGACGGCTGTTGCCGACAACGGGCAGCTCACCGACGTCACCCTCGTGCCGGTTCTGCCGGACGAGGTCAGGCGCGGGTAACGGGCTGGACGAGGAACCTGGCCACGAACTCGTCGGCGGCCACGGGCCGCGAATACAGGTAGCCCTGCGCGAGCAGGCAACCGCGCTCCCGCAGCCACTCAGCTTGCGTCTCGGTTTCGACACCCTCGGCGATCACCTGCAGTCCGAGGGTCGCCGCCAGTTTTATCGTCAGTTCCGCGACGGGGGATTCCCGTTCGGTCTCGATCACGGCCACGAAGGACTGGTCGATCTTGATCACGTCGAGTTCGATCTCGGTGAGCCTGGACAGGCTGGAGTGGCCGGTGCCGAAATCGTCCATCGAAATGATCACTCCGGCGCCGCGCAGCACCCGGATGTTGTCGCGAACGGCCGCGGCATCGCTGCCGAAGTGGGTCTCGGTCACCTCGATGTGCACCAGGGCGGCCGGCAGACCCACATTGGCGCACTCGGTGAGAACAAACTCTCCGTAGCCGGCCGAGGTCAGTTCGCGCGCCGAGGCGTTGATCGCCACGCTCACCGGGTCGTCCTCCCCACGCAGCCGGCGCCAGCGTGCTGCCTCCGCGACCGACTCGCGGACGACCCACTCCCCGAGGACCACGATGGACCCGCTCGCCTCGCAGAGCGGGATGAACTCGGCGGGGGGCACCAGCCCCCTGGTGGGGTGTTGCCAACGCACCAGGGCCTCTGCGCCGATTGCGGCGCCGGTGGCCAGGTCGACCACGGCCTGGAAGCGCAGAAAGAACTCGCCGTTCCGCAGGCCGTCCAGCACGGCTGCCGGGGAGGCGTAGTAGCCGCCGTGGATGATCATCTTGCCGTGGCCTCCCACGCGCTGGGCCTCGAAGAGCGCCTTGCCGGCCCGGCCGAAGAGCTCGCTCTCGGACTCGCTGCCCTCCCTGGCTGAGATGCCGGCTGAGAACTTGGCCACCTGGACTTGCACCCGCACCATCAGGTCGCAGGCGTCGCCGGCGGTGAACCCGGGCAGCAGGATCGCAAACGCATCGCCCTCCACGCGGCCCATGGTCGCCGCACTCGGGAGAGCCTTGACCACATCGGCGACGAACTTCATGATGGCCAGGTCGCCGCCCTCCCGGCCACGTCGCCTGTTCACCAGGGCGAATTCGTTGATATCCAGTCGCACCAGGGAGAGCGGCTCGGTGGGAGCGGCGTCCCGCATGGCGGCGCTGAGCACCTGTTCGAATCCGGCGAAATTGTGGATGCCGGTGAGCTCATCTGTCTCCGCGAGGAGGGCGCTGCGGGCGAACCAGGTGAGCCCCAGGCCGGTCGCCAGCATGAGGAGCGACGACATGGCGACATCCGCCGGGTCGGCGCCAGGTTGCACCGCAAGCACGATGAGCGACAGGGGGATGAAGACCGCCGGATAAATCAGGGATTGCGCGGCGGGGAGCACCGCGAATGCGACCAACGCCAGCATGCTGGGGGTCCAGGCGAAGGTGAGGGTGACCGGCTCGGCGCCGGTGGCCGCCTGGCAGAGCAGGTCCATGACGCCTATCCAGCACAAGGCGAGATGGCGCAGCGGCACCCGCATCCTGGTGCGGAACCCGGCGGAGAGCGCTCCCGTGACGATGAGGACTGCTCCGACGCACAGGAGCACGAGCATCGGTTCATCGTTCTGCACCCACTTGTACCAGGCGTACAGGAGCAGGGGCAGGCCGAAGCCGGCCTGAGCCACGCCGAGCAGGAGGCCCGCCGACTCGTTGGCGTTGAAGAGCCCGGGGCGGTAGCCCGCGGCCAGACGTTGCGCAGAGCGCGCCATTCACCCACCCCCTGCCCCACAGTTGTCGGCGTCATCGCCGGGTTGTGTACAATCTACCCCGCCGCCCCCCGAAGACGTGACACGCGACTACTCCGCCGGTTTGAGGACCTCGTTCGTGAACCCCTCGAGACGGGCCAGCAACCCGGCACCCCTGGAGGTGATCATCTCGGCGGGGTTGGGTTGCATTTGCGACGGTGGCGGCAGGATGCGGATGAGCGTGGAGCAGGCCAGGTCGGAGCAGATGTAGGTTCCGACGGTGTTGCCGTCCCGACCGGCCTGGCCGGCCTTGGGCACGCTGAACAGGCTCACCTGGTGCGCCGGCTGCTGCGTGCGGCACAGCGAACAGAACGCAGACATCGACCGACCGGGCCCCCGCGCCGCGGCCCGCAGCATCATGCCCAATGGAGCATCGCCCCGCCAGAACACAATGTAGCCGCGGTGTGCGGCCTGCGGGTCACGCCAACCCAGGTACTCACGTTCGTCCCAGATGGTTTCGTGCAGCCCGGGGAGCGGCATCCGGGCGATCTCGTCGGTGGTGGCGTTCACGATGGAATCCCGGATCTCGGTAGCAGAAAGCGGTTTCATGATCTCCCTCCGATAATCCGTACAGCGTAGTCGAGGCCTCCGGCGGGCTCAATGGTTCCGCCCCCGGCGCAGGGTGCGCCGGGGACGGAGGCTCAGAGCGGCGGCAACACCGCCGCAGGGGGTTACGCGACCGCGCGCAGACCGTCCAGCAACGGAGTGGTGGGGTGGCCGATCAGGGTGGCCAGGTCGCTCGACCCGCCGGCCAGCAGGCCGTCGCGGGTGTTGCCGTCCAGGGCCACCACAAAGCCGACGGTGCCGCCGTCCAGGCCGGCGCCGGTGAGGATGGCCGTGTGCTCCTCTGGGGAGACCGGGGTGAAGACGACAGGGCGGCCGACGACCTCGGTGAGGGCGGCAGCCATGTCGGTGCCGGTCCAGGCGATGTCTCCGGCGAGCTCATAGACGGCGTTCTCGTGGCCGGGGGTGGTGAGCACCACGGCTGCGGCTTCGGCGTAGTCGCTGCGCGAGGCGCTGGCCACCCGGCCCGCACCGGTGCTGGTGAGGTAGACGCCCGTCTCCCGGGCCTGCTGCACGGCGGCCGCGTAGTTCTCGGTGTACCAACCGTTGCGGAGGATCGTGAACGGAACGCCGGATGCCAGCAGGGCCTCCTCGGTGGCCTTGTGCTCGGGGGCGAGGATCAGGGCCGAGGTGTCGGCCTTCGGGGCGCTCGTGTACACGATGCGGCCCACTCCGGCGGCGACCGCGGCGGTGATGGCGTTGCTGTGCTGCGCGACACGCTGCCCCACCTCGCTGCCGGAGACGAGCATCAACACGTCGGCGCCGGTGAACGCGGCGGCCAGGCTGGCCGGCTCGGCGTAGTCGATGACCGCCGTGGCCACGCCCATCCCGGCCAGGTCGGCCAGACGCGCTGTGTTCCGGCCGACGGCGGTGATCTCGGCCGGGGTGACGCCGCGGTTGATGAGGTGCTCGACGATGAGGTGCCCGAGCTGGCCGGTGGCTCCGGTGACGACGATAGACATTGGATGTTCCCTTCGCGACCCGCAAGATGCGTGCCTTCTGGTCGGTGCAACCCGCCGGCCCGCCCAATACTTCCCAACCGCAGGTACCCACCTTTAGGTAAGCTGGTTTCTATGACCGCTGCACTGTCCACCCCGGCCGCCCCGTCCACCGCCGACGCAGTCGTGCGGGAGCGCCTTGCCCAGCTGGTCGGCGATCCGGCACCGGCCGGGGCCGGGATGCCGGCGGCGAACGTTTTCGCGGCCGGCTGCGCCAGCCGGGTGGTGCTGGACCACGTCGCCAGCAAGTGGGGCGTGCTTGTGATCGTGGCGCTCACCGAGACCAGCCTGCGCTGGGGCGAACTGCGCCGCGGTATCGAGGGCATCAGCGAGAAGATGCTCGCGCAGACCCTGCGCACCCTCGAGGCCGACGGTCTCGTGCACCGCGACGCGCAGCCCACCATCCCGCCCCGGGTGGACTACAGCCTCACCGACCGTGGCCACGAGCTCGCCGCTC
This sequence comes from Cryobacterium sp. TMB3-10, assembly GCF_004402305.1. NCBI lineage: Bacteria > Bacillati > Actinomycetota > Actinomycetes > Micrococcales > Microbacteriaceae > Cryobacterium > Cryobacterium sp. TMB3-10. The sequence goes on from NZ_SOGH01000032.1 coordinate 43,467, forward strand.
ATCTCCTGCCGCTGGTGCGCTGGGTGGGCGTGAACGCCGGCGACATCGTGGGCGGTCGCTGAGCCGGCGGGGTCGGCGGCGGCTACAGGTTGGGCAGGAACTGCAGCCAGGCCATCCGGCGCTCGCCGCGGGGGTCGGATTCCACCCGGTCCTCCTCGTCGAAAATGAGGGTCAGGCGATCGCCCTCGGTGTAGACCGGCCAGCCCGGCCCGGTGAGGCCGGTGGCCGCAAAATGCAGCCAGTGCTCGCGCATCCGGTCGCCGGTGCGCAGAAAACTCGCCCGGCCGCCCAGGGCCGTGAGTTTGCGCAGCTGACTGTCGGTGGCCGACGTGGAGAGGGCGAGCAGTTCGAGTCCGTGCGTGGCGTCGAAGCCGAGGAGGCGTAACAGCCGGGGAGCCAGGTCGAAGCGGTAGAGGTAAACCGGTGCCGACCGGGAGTGCAGCTCGGCAACCTGCACGCTGGGAAACCAGAACGCATAGTCGCCGCTGAAGTCCACTTCGGCGCGCAGGGCAGGCAGGGCGGAATACACCGCCCGCATGTCCTGATGGGAGCCGGGCGGGGCCTCGTCGAAGAGCGACTGGATGCGCTGGATCGACCGCGGCAAGATGTCGATCCGGCCGCGGAACATCGAGCCCTCCCTGTCGTTGGTGCCGATGATCAGCGGCACCGGATGAGCGTGCCCCTGGCGGAAAGCGTCGAGGGGGCGTTCGGGCAAAAAGCTCCCGTCGACGACGGGGGCCATGCAGAAGGTGCCCGGGTCGACATCCGGGGTGCGTCGTTGCAGCACGAGGGCGGCACGGACCAGGGCGGGCCACGTGGCGGTGTCCAGCAATTCGGCGGCGGGCCGCCGGCCGCCGGCCAGCTCCGGCGCGCGGCCCTGCCGCAGCACCTCGATGAACTCGGAGGCCCAGCGGCCGGCCAACGCGGGGGAGTACGCCGCGTTCGACGGCGGGCTCTGGGCGATCGCCCTGGCGAACAGTCCACGGGCTGCGGGCGTCGCGAGCAGCGTCACCACGGCATTGCCGCCGGCAGACTCGCCGATCACGGTGACGTTGTGCGGGTCGCCGCCGAACGACCGGATGTTGTCCCGCACCCATTCCAGGGCGGCCACCTGGTCCCGCAGCCCGAGATTGCTCTCAAAGGGACGGTTGGGGGTGCTGAACCGACTGAAGTCGAGGTAGCCGAGGGCGCCCAGCCGGTAGTTGAGGGCGACGTAGACGGTGCGGCCGCTCCGCACGATGGTCTGGCTGCGTTCCGTGAAGTCTTGTGAGGAACCGGAGGCGTAGCCGCCGCCGTGGATGAAGACCATCACCGGCAGATCGGCCTCGTCCGGCCGGTCGGCGGGCCGCTGCACGTTCAGGCTGAGACAGTCCTCGCCCATGCGGGTGTGGCGGCTGACGCCCTTGAACTGGGTGCCCCGGTCTTGCGGGGCGACGGGGCCGTAGCTGCCGGCGTCGCGGACGCCCGCCCACGGGATCACCCGCTGGGGTGCGCGGAACCGCAGCGGCCCGACCGGCGGGGCCGCGTAGGGGATTCCGCGCCAGGTCTGCACCCCCGCGACGGGGAGGCTGCCCCGAACCAGGCCGCCGGCGACGAGAACCTCCAGGGGCCAGGGCCGGAATGCGGACGGTGACTGGTGCGCCGGGGCGTTGTCCGGCAGAGGGCGGAGCATCGTGTGTCCCTCCTGCCCCGGTTCGCGTGCTCGGGGCCTGTCGTGCCCTAGCGGTACTTACGAATTCGGTTCGAACCCGAAGCGTTCGCCGGCGTCCCACTCCTGTCGCAGGTTGCCGTAAGCGGGGATGCCGCGGTTGGCCTTGAGAATCGCGGCCAGGTGCATCAGGTTCCAGGTCATGAACGTGGTGTTGCGGTTGGTGAACTCGTTGTCAGGGCCGCCGGAGCCCGCATCCAGGTAGCTCGGCCCTGGACCGATCTCGCCGATCCAGCCGGCATCCGCTGCGGGCGGGATCGTGTAGCCGATGTGCTGCAGGCTGTACAGGATGTTGGACGAGCAGTGCTTCACGCCGTCCTCGTTGCCGGTGATGATGGCGCCACCCACCTTGCCGTAGTAGATGTACTGGCCCTTGTCGTTGTACTCGGACGACATCGCGTAAAGCCGTTCGATGACCCGTTTGGTGACCGAGCTGTTGTCGCCGAGCCAGATGGGCCCGCCGAGCACGAGGATGTCGGCGGCCGCGACCTTGTCGAACAGGGCCGGCCAGGCATCCGTCGCCCAGCCGTGCTCGGTCATGTCGGGGTAGACGCCGGTGGCGATGTCGTGATCGATGGCGCGGATGACCTCGACGTGCACACCCTGCTCGCGCATGAGGTGTGCGCTGAGGGAAATGATGCCCTGGGTGTTGCTGATCTCCGGGCTGCGCTTGAGGGTGCAGTTGATGAACAGGGCGCGCAGGCCCTGATATTCGAACGAGGCCTGCGTGTTTCTGAGCGTGTGCACCATGGGGGCAGTCAAGCACCTGGCCCGCGCATCGTCTAGCCCGGTCTCTGCGCGGAAGTGCGGGCCGGGCGCGGCGCGAACCGCCGGGCCAGGAACAGCACCGGGATGAGCAGCGCCATCGGCAGCAGGAACGCCTGGGCGAGCCCGGTGGAGTCGGAGAGGAGACCCACCAGCACGGCGCCGAGCACCGCCCCGGCGTAGTTGAACAGGTTGACCCTGGCGATCACCTCGTCGCTGCGGGCCTCGTGCAGCTCGCCCGCCGCGCTGAATGCCAGCGGCACCAGGGCACCGACCCCGAAACCGGCCAGGGCGAAGCCGGCCACGGCGGCCCAGGTGACGGGCACCGTCGCCACGACCAGGCAGCCGAGGATCGCCAGCACCGTGGTGCAGGCGGCCAACACGACCCGGCCGAACCGGCGCACCAGCACGTCGGCGCCGATGCGGGTGACCAGGATGGCGGCCTGGTAGGCGGCGTAGCCGAGCGGAGCGATCGCGGCGCCGGTGAGAAGCACATCGTGCAGGTACACCGTGCTCCAAGTGCTCACGGCGGAGTCCACCACGAAGGCGGCCAGCACCACGGTGCCGAACAACACGATGCCGCGGCGAGGCAGCTTGCCGTGCGGGGCCGCATTCGGGGCCGGTGGAAGCTTGGTACGCCGCGGGTCGAAGCCGCGCAGACCCACGACGGCGACGGCGAGGGCGACGACGGCGCCCGCAACCAGGGCGATGCCGGCGTTGGCCGCGGTGCCGGCAACGGCCGACATCAGCAGGGCGCCGGCGATGGCGGCGCCGGTGTACCAGGCGAAGAATCCGGCCATCACGGAGACGCCGATGCGCTGCTGCACCAGCACGCCCTGCATGGCGCCGGCGGCATCGACGATGCCCAGGCCCGCGCCGTAGATCGCGAACGCGGCGATAAACGCGGGCAGCCCCACCGGGGAGGCGATCAGCGGCAGGGCCACGGCCTCGAGGAGCAGTCCCACCACCAGGGCCACCCTGCTGCCCCAGCGCACCGCGAGTCGATCGGCCAGCAGCGAACCGCCGGCCGCTGTGAGGCAGACCAGCAGAACGATGAGCGACACCACGGTGTCGTCGATGCCGTACCGGGTCTTCAGGTTGGGCAGCGAGGTGACGACCACCGCGTAGCCGAAGCCCTGCGCGGCGTAGCTGGCGCTCACCGCCACCCGGGAACGACGGATGCCGACCACGGGGCGGATGGTGGTCGGTGCGCTCATGCGGTCGGCTCCAGATCGTCGGTGGTCGGGCCGCACGAGGACAATGGCGCATCGGTGCACAGGGCGGTGCCCGGAGGTTATCAGGGTGCAGCCGTGTTCGGCGGTTGCAGTGGAGATGTCGGTGGAAACAACGCCGAGAGCGGGGCTCGGCGGCATAACCTGCCGGAAACATCCGCCTCGTACGCTGTGGGGTCTCGGCTTCGCGCGGTGCGGCGCCTCTGACGGAAGGTCCCTATGGAAACCACATTCACCCTGGCACTGCCGTCATGGTTGACCGAGCTCATGCCCGGACTCCCGCAGACGCTGCCGACCCTGGACGAGCGGATGGCCCTGGTGAATTCGCTCGCCGCACGGAACTACCGGGAGGGCAACGGCGGACCGTTTGCCGCCATCGTCGTCGATGCCGGTACGGGCGAGCTCGTGTCGGTCGGGGTGAACGTGGTGCTGTCCACCGGCGTGGCCGGAGCTCATGCCGAGGTTATGGCCCTCGGGCTGGCGCAACGTGCGACAGGCTCTTGGGACCTTGGCGCCGATCCGGCCCGTCCCCTGGAACTCGTGGTCAACTGGCGCCCCTGCGTGATGTGTTACGGCGCAACGATGTGGTCGGGGGTGCGCCGACTGGTCGTGGCCGGCTCCGGCGCCGAGCTGGAAACTCTGACCGGCTTCGATGAGGGCCCGATGCGTGAGGACTGGGCGGAGCAATTCGAGGCCCGTGGCATCACCGTGGTGCAGGACATCGGCCGCGACGAGGCGCTACGGGTGTTCCGGGAGTACGGCGCGGCGGATGTGCTGGTGTACAACGCGCGCGGTGGTGTTGACTGATCGGGTGACCTCCAGCCAACGGCGCATTCTGATTGTGGCCATCCTGTCGTCATTCGTGGCGTTCCTGGACGGCTCGATCATCAACGTCGCTCTGCCGGCCATCTCCAGGGAACTCGGCGGCGGCCTGCCGCTGCAGCAGTGGGTGGTCGACGGTTACCTGCTCAGCCTGGGCGCGCTGATCCTGGTGGCCGGGTCGCTCTCCGATACCTTCGGCCGGGTGCGGGTGCTGCGCGCGGGCCTGATCTGGTTCGGGATCACCTCCCTGGCCTGCGGATTGGCGCCCACCGGAGTCCTCCTCGTCATCGCCCGACTGCTTCAGGGGGTGGCGGCGGCGCTGCTGGTTCCCAGTTCGCTGGCCCTGATCACCTCCACCTTCCGCGGTGTCGCGCAGGGCAAGGCCATCGGCGCCTGGACCGGCTGGACCGGGGTCGCCGGCATCGCCGGCCCGTTGCTCGGCGGCATCCTGGTGGATGCGGTGAGTTGGCGGCTGGTCTTCTTCATCAACGTCATTCCGATCGCCGTCACGATGTTCCTGCTACGCCGCGTTCAGGAACCGACCCGGCCTGCCGTAGGCGCCCGCGTCGACGTGCTCGGCGCCTGCCTGGCCGTGGTGGGGCTGGGCGGGCCGGTCTTCGCCCTGATCGAAAAGGGCCGGTTCGGCTGGGGCAGCCCCGTCGTCTACCTCCCGATGGCCATCGGCCTGATCGCGTTCGCAGCCTTCCTCTGGTGGGAGGCGCGGGCCCCGCAGCCGATGATGCCGCTGGGCCTCTTCAGGGTGCGCAACTTCGCCGTGGGCAACATCGCCACCGTCGGGATCTACGCCGCGCTCAACCTGGGCTTCTTCCTCTTCGCCCTCTACCTCCAGGAGGTCGGCGGTTTCTCCGCCACCCTCGCGGGGCTCGCCGGCATCCCGGCCACCGTGATGATGCTGCTCTTCGCCACCCTCTTCGGCACCTTGGCCGGTAAACACGGGCCGCGGCTGTTCATGACGATCGGCCCGTTCGTGGCCGGTGCCGGCTTCCTGCTGGTGACCACGGCGGTACCGCCGGTCAACTTCGCCCTGCAGGTGCTGCCGGGAATTGTGCTGGTGGGACTCGGCCTGGCGATCACGGTGGCGCCGCTCACCTCGGCCGTGCTCGGCTCCATCCACTCCGGCCAGGCGGGCATCGGTTCGGCGATCAACAACGCCGTGGCCCGCGTCGCCGGCCTCGTCGCGATCGCCCTGACCGGCACCATCGTCGGGTCTGCGCTGGATGTCGCCGGCTTCCAGCGCGCGATGATGCTGGTGGCCGCGTTGATGTTCGCGGGCGGCATCGTTTCCTGGCTGGGTATCCGCACGGCCGTGCCCACAACGGATGCGCCGGTCGCGGCTGTCGGGGAGCCCGGGTAGTCATGGAGCATCCGCTGCTCTTCGGCGAACCGGATGCCGCGTTGGAGCGCCTGCGCGCCCTGTGCCTGGCCTTCCCCGAGGCCGTCGAGGTGCTCGCCTGGGGGCGGCCCACCTTCCGTGCCGGCAAGAAGATCTTCGTCACCGTCGGTGCGAGCATGGACCGGCCGCACAGCATGGTCTTCAAGCCCGACCCCGAGGAGCGGCGGGCCCTCGTGCAGGATGCGCGCTTCTTCATCCCGCCCTATTTCGGCCCGGCCGGCTGGCTCGCCATCGACTTCGATTCACCCCGGACCGACTGGGTGGAGTTGGCGGAACTGGTGGAGACCTCGTATCGACAGGTCGCCCTGAAGCGCCAACTGGCGCAATTGGACCGCTGGAGGGCCCCAGGCGCACCAGAGGGCTCAAAATAACTGTTATAGTTTCTAAGTTGTCTTCGAGGGTTTCGGTCCCGAGTTCATCACTGCGCCCGTAGCTCAACGGATAGAGCATCTGACTACGGATCAGAAGGTTGGGGGTTCGAATCCCTTCGGGCGCACAGATTGAAAGCGGTTCACTTCGGTGGGCCGCTTTCGTCGTTTCCGGCCGTGACAGGATGGGTTGATGAGCCGCTCCTCGGACCCTCGCACATACGACCTCGATTCGCTCCGTGACCGGGTGGTCTCCGAAGCCGGGGGAGCGGTCGATGACAGCATCCCTCAGTTGGCCGACGCCGACCCGGGGTTGTGCGGAATCGCGCTCGTGCTGCCGGACGGCACCGTGCGGAGCAGTGCACAGGCCGACGTGCTCTTCAGTGTGCAGTCGGCCGTGAAGCCCTTCCTCTTCGCCCTGGCCCTGCTGGACACCCACGGCGAAGCGTTTGATCGCATCGGCATCGAACCGACCGGTGAGGCCTTCGACGCCATCAAGCTCGAAAGCGGCACCGGCCGCCCACCGAATCCCATGGTCAACGCCGGAGCACTGCTCACCGCCGCCCTCGTCGACGGTGACGACGTCGCCGCCCGGAACGACCGCATCCTGCGGGGCCTGTCGGCTTTCGCCGGGCGCCCGCTCGAGGTGGACGAGGGCATCGCCCGCACCGAACACCTACTCGGCGACCGCAACCACGCTCTGGCGCACCTGATGCGGTCGGAGGGCACCCTGCGGGTCAGCGCCGACGACGCCGTGGAAGTGTACGCCAGGGCCTGCGCCGTGCTCGTCGACGCCCGGGCCCTCGCGGTGATGGGCGCGACCTTGGCCTGCCGGGGCGTGAACCCCGTTACCGGGGAGCGGGTGGTGCCGGCCGGGATCGCCCGCGACGTCGTGTCGGTGATGGCCACCTGCGGGGTCTACGACGGGTCGGGCCGGTGGATGCAGAGCGTCGGGATTCCGGCGAAGTCGAGCGTCTCCGGCGCCATCGTGCTGGCAGCACCCGGCCGGCTCGGCGCCGCCGTGGTCAGCCCGCCGCTGGACGCGCAGGGCACCAGTGTGCGCGGGCGTCTCGTGAGCGATCGGCTCAGCGTCGACCTCGGCCTCCACGCCTTCGGCTGACCGCCCCCGGTCGGGGCTTAGTGCGTCGCCCGCTCCTGGTTGCCGAGCTCGGCGAGCACACCGGCCAGGCGGAGCGCGAACTGCGGGGGAACGTTCTGCGGCAGCGCATCCACCGGCCACCACGCGACATCGTCGCTTTCATCGCTCGCCACCGGGGCGGCCTCCGGTCTGGCGATCGCCGCAAAGCCCACGTCCCAGTGCGTACGGCAGCTGAAGCCGTCACCCAGGTTGTGCCGGTCCAGATCCAGGATGCCGCCGCCGACCGGATCGAGGTCGTCGATTCCGCATTCCTCGCGGGCTTCCCTGAGGGCGGTGTCGACAACGGAGCCGTCGGCCGCCTCGACGTGACCGCCCAATTGCACCCAGAACCGGCCCTTCTTGTGAAAGCACAGCAGCACCTGCGCCAGGTCGGGGGTGAAGACGAAGCAGCTCCCGGTGACGTGTTCGGGGCCGCCGTGGCGTTCCAGCGCCGCCTTGGGCGAGCCGAGGACGAACCCGAGGTACTCGTCCCGCAGCACGGCCTGCCCGGGTGCGAGCGGCATCCAGGCCCGGAGCCGGTCGATCAGATCGTCAGCGCGCGCGGCGACGGGTCCGCCGGCCGGATCGGTGGCGGGGGAGCGGAGGTCGGGATCGGGCATACCTGAGGGTAGCCGCCGGCAACTGGTGCCCGTGCGGACAACTGCGCCCGGTACGCCGGGCGCAGTTATCCGCTGCGGCAACGGTTACGCCGGTCAGCGGGCGTGCTCGACCACGAAGTCGGTGCCGGGGAAGACCAGGGTCTCGTGACCGTCGTCGAAGGAGACCAGGTAGGGCGGCTCGCCCTCGGGGCCGCGGACCTCGCGAATGGTGCCGTGCCGGTCAGGCGTTGAATCGGTTTTGCCGCGGATGATGATCCGGTCGTTCTCTGCTGCGCGCATAACGCACCTCCTGTCGGGCAGATTACGCTCGCGGCCTCCGCCTGCACAGGGGCGGTGGCGCTCGGCGAGATTCCCGCAGCGCCGCAGCGGGCACAAAACTGAGCTAACCTTAGTTTTGTCCAACGCGCCACCCGGATTCTCAGTCAGGCAGCGTTCGGGTCGTCTGGCCGAGATGGCAGTCCTGCAAGGGAGTGCCACGGCGAGGTGAGGGGTAGGGCCCTTACCTCGCCGCCACCCGCGGCGGCTCAGACCGGCTGGTCCGGTCCCAGCCGTAGCCGGTCGCACAGGGCGGTGAGCTGCAGGAGTTCATCGTCGCTCAGGCTGTCGCCCACCCGCCTGCTGATCGAGCCCATGTGGTCCAGCGCCACCCGCCGAAAGAGCGCGAAGCCGGCATCCGTCAGCTGCACGATGGCGCCGCGACCGTCGTCGGGGTCGGCGTGCTTGAGCACGTAGCCCCTGGACGCCAGGCGGTCCACCAGCCGGCTCACGCTGGGCTGGGTGAGCAACACATGCTTGTTCAACTCCCGCAACCGGATGCTGCGTTCGGGCTGGCGGGACAGATTGAACATCACGTCGTACTCGTTGAAGGAGATCTCGCGGGACGGGAAGTCCTCGGCCAGGCTGCGCATGATGGCGACCTGGGCGCGAAACAGCGACTCCCACGCGCCGACGGCTATTGCACGATCGACCATGTTGCCTCCTCACCGTGCCCCCGGGCATCCCGTGTTCAACAATATGGGATCGGCGCGGCGTCCCCGGCAGCCTAGCCCGGTCGATCGCGCATTGCCGCCCGTGCGGCCGGACCGTTCTATAGTGCGCGTATGGATGCCTCGCGAAGTCGAACCCCGTCCGTCGCCGTCGTCATCAATCCGGGCAAGTTCCCGGATCTTGAGGAAACGAAGGCTCGGGTTGGCGCCGCCGCGAGCCGCCTCGGCTGGGATGACCCCCTGTGGTTCGAGACGAACAGGGATGATTCGGGCGTCGCCGCGGCCCGGTCGGCACTGGCGCTTGCCCCGGACCTCGTCTGCGTCATGGGCGGCGACGGCACGGTGCGGGCGGCAGCGGGCGTGTTGCGCGGCACCTCGGTGCCGTGCGGTCTGCTCCCCAGCGGCACGGGAAACCTGCTCGCCCGCAACCTGGGCATCCCGGTCGATTCTCTCGACGACGCCCTGGAGATCGCGTTCCTGGGGCAGAACCACGCCATCGACGTGGGACTGGCTACCTTCGACGATGGCGAAGAACGGGTGTTCGTCGTCATGGGCGGAGTCGGCCTGGACGCCGACATTATGGCGCAGACCGATGATGGCCTCAAGAAGAAGGTGGGCTGGGGCGCCTATGTCGTCGCCGGTGGAGCGACGATGTTCCGCGAGGGATTCGGGGTGACCCTGTCTGTCGACGGTGAGGAGCATACGAGCCACGAGTGCCTCATGGTGTTGGCCTGCAACTGCAGCTCGGTGGTGGCCAATATCGAACTCGCCACCGGCGCGAAGGTTGACGATGAACGACTGGACCTGGTGGTGCTGCGGCCCAACGTCGTTGCCGGTTGGCTGGGCGTGGCGGTCGAGGTCGCCGCGCGGATCCGCAACGGGGCCGCATCGCTGCGCCAATGGTCGGGTCGCGACTTCGGGTTTCAGCTCGACCGCCCGGTGCTCGCCGAGATCGACGGTGACCCCGTCGGCGAGACCCGTGCCGGTCGGTTCAGTGTTGATCCTGGCGCCCTGGTCGTGCGGCTGCCCGTTCCCGCCAGGCTCGGCCGGCGCTGAGCGGCTCCGGATCAGGCATCCCGACGACCGAAGAGCACGAACGCGGGAGCCAGGAGCAGGACGACCCAGGCGACCATGACGACACCGCCGGGGAGTGGCTCAAGCAGCCCCATGCCCGGGTACCGCGAGATGAGTTGCAGCCCCGCGAGGTCGGGGGCGAACTTCAGCCAGGGGAGCAGACCGACCAGCGCCACCCCGAGCCCCAGGACCAGGGGGATTAGGACGATCACCGGAAGCAGGATGGACCTGGCGAGAACCGTAAGCGCGGCCGAGATGAGGCTGATGCAGGTCCAGTTCAGGCCGACCATGAGCAGGTTCAGCGTCATCGCCGGGGTGAGCTCCAGCTCGGCGATGCCCGCTCCCCCGGTCGATACCTGACGCACGGCGACGCCCAACCCGACGGCGACGACCGCCAGCAGGAAGGCGAGGGCGGCGACGACGATCGCCTTCGCGCCCAGGAGCCGCAGCCGGTTCGGGACGGCCAGCTGGGAACTGCGAAGCAGACCGTTCTGGTACTCGCAGCCGACGATGAGTGCAGCGAGCAGGATCACGAGCGGTTGGCCGAAGCCGGCGACCTCGAACCCGCCCGTGTCGTCGCCGGTCGCGGCCGGTGAACGGGAGGCGGCGACATTCAGCCCCATCGCGAAAGACAGCGCCGGCGGCAGCACGAGGGCGGCGCTGATCGTCACCAGGGCGGCGGGGAGCGTGCGGATCTTCGCCAGCTCCGCGGCGATCGCTCGATACATGAGCGCTCCGCCCCGGCTACGCATCACGGCGCCGGAACACGATCCCGGCCAGTGTGAGGCTAGCGACAACCCACCCGACCAGCACGATCGCGCCGGCCGCTGCGCCAAGGTGGGTGCCGTCCGCCGGCGTGTACAGGCTGGCGCCGGCGGCCGGCGGGACGAATCGTGCGGGTGCCCACAGGGTGGTGAGAAAGTCGCCCAGGCCTACCGACAGCGGCACGATGACGACCAGCGGCAGGATCGCGCTGCGGGCCAGCACGCCGATCGCGAACGCCAGCAGGGCGAGTGCCGTCCAGGTCAGTGCGACGCCGGCGATGTTTCGCCACACGAGCGGCGGAAAGGCCAGCGGGTCCAGGCCCTGGTCGCCGAGCGCGAGGTGCCGGAGCACGGTGCCGCCACCCATCGCCGCGCTGGCGGTCACCGCGACCACGAGAGCGAGAACCGCAGTCCGGGTGGCGAAGAGTCGGAGCCGGTGCGGGTCAGCGATGAGGGAGCTGCGGAGCAGCCCGGTACGGTACTCGCTGCCGGCATACAGTGCGCCGAGCGCGATCATCAGGATGAGCCCGATGTTCATCATGTCGAACCCCTGATACTCCACGGGCAGCGGCTGAGCGGAGTACAGCTGCGGGTTGGTCGCCGAGGTTGCCCCGGCCAGGTCGCCCCCGGTTGCCGCCACCTCCGAGCGGCCCGCGAGGTAGGTCAACGAACCGGTGAGGGCGATGGTCAGCACGGGCAGCATCCACAGTGCCGTGGTTGTGGTGAATTTGACCACCTCGGCCCCGACCCGGTTCCCGGACGCCCCCAGGAGAAGGCCGTTCACGGGAGGAGACCGGGGTCGGTCAAGGCGAAGAACGCGTGTTCCAGAGAGGGCCGGCTACCGCGCACGGCGGCGACACTCCCGGTTGCAACGATGCTCCCGTCGTTGATGACCACCACGTCGTCCGCGAGATCGGCCATCTCCGTGATGAGGTGGCTGGACACCAGAACCGTGTGCCCGGCGTTGGCCTGGCCTCTCAGGAATGACCGCAGCCAACGCAGCCCGTCGGGGTCGAGGCCGTTCGTGGGCTCGTCGAGCACCAGGGTCGCCGGTGATCCGAGGAGCGCAGACGCGATCCCCAGCCGCTGCCCCATTCCGAGCGAGAACGTGCCGACCTTGTCCTTTGCGTGGCGCTCAAGCCCCACGATCGCGAGCACCTCCGGCACCCGGCTCGGCGCGATGCCATTGCTCGTGCACATCCACCGGAGATGTTCCCGTGCGGAGCGCCCGGCACTGGCACCCGGGCCGTCGAACATCGCACCCACCGTCCTCATGGGGCGGTCGAGGTCGCGGTAGCGTTTTCCGTCGATCAGCGCGAGACCGGATGAGGCCCGGTCCAGACCGAGCAGGATTCTCAACGCCGAGCTCTTCCCGGCGCCGTTCGGGCCGAGGAACGCGGTGACCCGAGCGGGCCGGGCCTGGAAGCTGATGCCGTGAAGCACCTCCCGTCGACCATGTGATTTGTGGATGTGCTCGATGCTGATCATGCCTGCCTCTCTGCCCGGGGAACGGCCGGTCCTTCCAGTGAAGTGGGCCTCAGCGCGGCACGCATCCGACCCAGGGCGGCGCTGTGCAGCTGCCGGCGGCCCCAGGACTGTCAGACCTGGGTCCGATGCCCCCGACTCGGCCGCTCAGTAGACTCGGGCGCATGACACTGGGGGAGCGTCCGGCACGGCGATCCCGGGCGGCGCCTCTCGCGATCGCCGCATTGACAGCCGTGCTCCTCGTCTCCGTCACATTCGGTGTGACGGGCGCGCTCGCGGTCAGCCTCCCGATCGGGATCATCGCCGCCACCGTGACGATTTCGGTGTGGGCACTTGTCACCCTTCGCGCCGAGCGCGATGCCCACGAGGCCGCGCTCACCGAGTGGGCAGCGGCGAGCGCTGTGGCGGTCGAACGCCTCCAGATTGCCCGTGACCTGCACGACATCGTCTCGCACGGGCTGGGCCTGATCACCGTTCGCGCGGCCACCGCCAAGCACCTCGACGACCACGGTGAGAGCCGTGCCACCCTGTTGCAGGCGCTGGGGGACATCGAGACGGCCAGCCGGGAAGCGACGGTGGAATTGCGCCGCATGCTCGGGGTGCTGCGCCGCACCGACGACCCCGCGCCGCGGCTGCCGGTGGACAGCCTCGAATCCCTGCCCGGACTCATCGCCGGAGCGACCCGAAACGGCCTGGCCGTCGAGTTCGACGGTGGAAACCTCGGCGACGTGTCGCCGGGCGTGCAGCTCGCGATCATCGTCATCGTGCGCGAAGCACTCGCCAACACCCTCCGGCACTCCGGGCCGACGGCCGTCCGGGTGCGGCTGGTTCGCAGCGGATCCGTCATCACGCTGACGGTGACCGATGTGGGGTCCACACCAGCATGGCTGGCTGTCCAGGGTGCAGGGCAGGGGCTCGTCGGGCTCCGGGAACGCACCCAGAGCCTCGGCGGCACTCTGGTGGCCGAACCACACGGGCGCGGATTCCGCCTCGAGGCCCGGCTGCCCGACCGGGACGAACCATGACCGCGCCCGCCCGGCCCATCAGCGTGGTCCTGGTCGACGACCAGCTGCTCCTGCGCCGTAGTCTTGCCCAGGTCATCAACACCGCGGCCGGACTCCTGGTCGTCGGCGAGGCGGGTGACGGGTTCGAGGCCGTCGACGTCGCTGAGGCCACCCTCCCCGACGTGATCCTCATGGACGTGCGCATGCCCCGGCTGGACGGCATCGAGGCCACCAGACGAATCTGCTCGAACCCCGCTCTCCGCGGCGCCCGGGTGCTGATGCTGAGTATGTTCGAGCTCGACGAATACGTGTGTGACGCGTTGCGGGCCGGAGCAAGCGGCTTTGTGCTCAAGGACAGCAAGCCGGGCGATCTCATCGACGCCATCGTCCGCACCAGCACGGGCGAGGCGCTCTTCGCCCCGTCTGTTCTCACCCGGCTCGTGGCGCACTACCTGAACCGCGCGCCCGAAGCCGCGGGAGCAGCGGCCAAGCGCGGAGCGGCAGCCGCACTCACCGACCGCGAGGTCGAAGTCCTGGGGTTGATCGGTCGGGGTCTCTCCAACGACCAGTTGGCCGTGCACCTCACAATTTCGGTCAAGACGGTGAAATCACACATCTCGCACCTGCTGAGCAAACTAGCCGCGCGGGACCGCGCGCAGCTGGTCATCGCCGCCTACGACAACGGGCTCGTGCTGCCGAGGAGGCTCTAGGAGTCACCCGTTAGACAACTCCCTCGGGCGGCGATGGTGGGGTTAGCCCGCCTGCGAGTACGGGAGCCAGCTCGATGGTGCGTGCTGGAGCGCTTCCGTAGCGTCGGAGACAGACGAAGTCCCGCCTCACCGCCATCGCGCTGAGGTGGCCTTCCCGGCAGATCGGATCCTTGTGGAGACGCTCAACGAGCTCATACTTTCCTGGGCGGCATCCCCCTTCGTGCTCGTCGTGGTTCTGCTGCTCGTGGCACTCGACGGGTTCTTTCCGCCCATGCCCAGTGAGCCCGTCGTGGTGGCCGTCGCCGCGATCGGGGTTGCCACCGGGACCCCGAACCCCTGGGCGGTGTTCCTGGTGGCGGCCATCGGGTCGTTCGTCGGTGACAACTTGGCGTTCTCCCTCGGCCGCCGGGTCGACCTCGAACGCTTCCGTTGGACACGCGGGCCGAGAGCGTCCCGGCTGCTCGATCGTGCGCGCCGCGCCCTCGACCGGCGTGCGGCGTCCGTCATCCTCACGGCTCGATTCGTGCCCGTCGGCCGGGTTGCGGTGAACGTCATGGCCGGCTCGAGCGGGTTTGCCCGACGCCGTTTCGTGCCGCTCAGCGCCGTGTCTGGGGTGGCATGGGCCGGCTACTCGGTCCTCGTCGGCGTCTTCGCCGGCGCCTGGTTACGGGATCAACCGGTGCTGGGCGCCGTGGTAGCGGTCGCGGTCGCGCTCGCGGGAGGCGTGATCATCGACCTGGTGGTCCGAAGGGCCCGTCGGTCGCGTGACCGCCGGTCCTATGACGGCAGTTTGGCCGCGATCACGCTTACTTCGATGAGGGCTCCCGGTACTCCCAGTCCCGCCACCCGTGCCGCGGTCACCAGCGGTGGGACACCGGGCCCGACGAGCCGCGGCGCGATGGCGCCGTAGGCGGCGCCGAGATCGGCATCCGCGGCGATTAGTACAGTCCACTGCACGACGTCGACGAGGGATGCGCCGGCCGCTCCGAGCGCGACAACGACGTTGTCGACCGCCCGGCTGGTTTGCTCGGCGATATCCGCGGAGATGACAGTGCCGGTGTCGTCAACGCCGTTCTGACCGCCCACATAGATGGTCGTGGCTCCCGCGGGAACGATCGCGACGTGACTGAACGCCGGACTCTTGACGAGTCCGGCGGGTTGCAAGCGGATGATGTCCACGGTGTTTTCTCCGATTCTTCCTGGACGACACGCTACGCCCGCAACCGCGAGGGCGGACGCGCAGCCTGCCGGCACGCAGGGGGCATTTATCGCGATCCACGCGAACGCACTGTGAACTCGCAGGAAAATAACGATTGGATAACTGGCGCTCCGTTACCTCTTCGTTATATATTCGTAGTGCGTCAACCGTTTGCTGTGGCGGAAGATGCGAATGTGATTGCAGGACACTCTTGGTGCAAGGGAAGAGGGTCGGTCGTTTGCCTCTACGACCGGCCCTCAATCACGTTAACGGCCGGTGAGTGCGCCCGTTGCTCGAGCGTGGAGAGACCTCGCGGGTCGACCGGGGCAAACGAGCGGGTGCGACCCAGCTGCCGGCGACGGTTAGAAGCGGTCGGGGCTGGGCGTGCTGGCCTGGCGGATCGACACGTCGGCGTGACGGTCGAAGCGGTAGCCCACGCCGCGCACAGTGCGCACGATGTCTTCGTAGCGGCCCAGCTTGGCGCGCAGACGACGCACGTGCACGTCGATGGTGCGCTCGTTGGGCGCATCCTCTTCGCTCTCGGCGTCCCACAGCTTGGCGATGAGCTCGGCGCGCTCGATGGTGCGGCCCTCGCGCAGCACCAGGTACTGCAGCAGCTCGAACTCCTTGTAGGTGAGCGCGGCGGTCTCGTTGTCGAGGATCACGCGCTTGCGGGAGATGTCAACGACCACGCCGCCGGGCGCCCGGTCGGCGTCGTCGGCCGTGGTGCGGCGCTTGGCGAGGGCGGCCGGGTCCTGCAGGGCCAGGCGCACGACGTCCACGTCCCGGCCGCCGACGCCGTCGGGAGCCAGGGCCACGGCGGCGTGAGTCTCGGACGAGGGGGCGATCGCCTGGGTCAGCTTCTTGAGTTCCTCGACGATGCGGTGCAGGCTCGTGCCCGCTGCGGCGGCCTTGGCCTCATCGATACCGACGTAGAGCACGAAGCCACGGGCCTGGCTGCCGTCGGGTACGGCGCGGATGCGCGGTGCGGCCGGTGCGGGCGCCGGGGCCAGGGTGAGCTCGGGGCGGTAGGACTGGACGGAGCGGGCTGAGTCGATGTGTGCGAGTGACATGATCGGAATCCTTGGGGGTGATGATGCGCAGGGAACCCGGCGCATCCGCGCTCATGGGTTCGAGAAAGGGCGGCCTGAGCGGCCGGTGGAGCGGGCGGCCTCGGTAGCGAGGGCCCTGGAGTCTCCCTGCCGCGGTGGCGGCGTCCTCAGCGGCTGCAGATCAGCGGGTGAGGGGCGGGTGACTCGGCGAGAGTGCCTGTCTGGTCTAGCGGCACATTCGGCAACACGCCATAACACTGCCGGGCATCATCATGCCGGCAGTCCCCAAAGCCTCGGCGGAGGTCGGGATGCGTGTGGTGGAAGTCATGAGTGTGAGTAAAGCCGACTGTGACAAGTTGTGTCAATTCAGTGACGGCGGAAAGTGCCCGGTGGCCTGCATCAGGTTCACGAGGGGCAGTACGAGTTCGTAGGATCTCGCACGAAACGGCGATCCATCAAAGAAATCCACCGAGATACGAACTATTTCAAAGTTTTGTGAATCTAACCGCGGTCGGCGCGCCGCACGTCGCAGGATCTGCGTACTGCGGGCGCGCCGAATGTGACGATGCCCGCAGCCGGTTGAACAGACCGGGCCGGATCAGACCAGGCCGTAGAGCCTGTCGCCTGCGTCGCCGAGGCCGGGCACGATGTAGCCGTGCTCGTCGAGGCGTTCGTCGACGGCGCCCAGAACGATGGTGACCTCACGGCCGGCCAAAGCGGCCTCGACGGCGGCGAGACCCTCGGGGGCGGCCAGGATGCAGATGGCGGTGACATCGACGGCGCCGCGGTCGAAGAGGAACTCGATGGCCGCGATCAGCGAGCCGCCGGTAGCCAGCATCGGGTCGAGCACAAAACACTGACGGTCGGACAGGTCGTCCGGCAGGCGCTCCGCATAGGTGGTCGGCTGCAGGGTCTCTTCGTTGCGTGCCATGCCCAGGAAGCCCACTTCAGCGGTGGGGAGCAGCTTGACCATGCCCTCGAGCATGCCCAGGCCCGCGCGGAGGATCGGCACCACGAGCGGCTTCGGGTCGCTGATCTTGACGCCGCGGGCGATAGCCACCGGGGTCTGCACGGTGACCTCGTCGACGCGCACGCCGCGAGTGCCCTCGTAGGCCAGCAGCGTCATCAGCTCTTCCACCAGCGCCCGGAACATCGGTGACGAGGTGCTCTGATCACGCAGCACCGTGAGCTTGTGGGTGATGAGCGGATGGTCGGCTACGTGGACTCGCATAGGCTCAATCTACTAGCTCACACGGGTATCCGGCTCTCGTGGGCTACTCGGAAATGGGGTGGGGTGGTGCGGCAGAGCGAGGAACACCTGGCCTGGATGCGGCTGGCCCTGCACGAAGCGCACGGCGCCCTTGCCAGCGGCGACGTTCCGGTCGGCGCTGTCGTGCTGGACGCCGCCGGCCGGGTGATCGGTCGGGGACGCAATGAACGGGAACTCCACCAGGACCCGACCCTGCACGCCGAGGTTGTCGCCATCCGTGAGGCAGCCGCCGCCACCGGGGACTGGCACCTGACCGGTTGCACCCTCGTGGTGACTCTGGAGCCCTGTGTGATGTGCGCCGGCGCGATCGTGGCGGCCCGCATCCCCCTCGTGGTCTTCGGGGCCTGGGACGAGAAGGCCGGCGCCGCCGGCTCGCTCTACGACGTGCTGCGGGACCGACGGCTCAACCACCGGGTCGAGGTGGTGTCCGGGGTGGCCGAGGGCGAGTGCGGCCTTCTGCTCACCGAGTTCTTTGAGGACCCGCTGCGTCGCCCGGCAGGGCCGACAGCCACTCGCTGAACATCGCGCTGGACGCCTGCTGCATGGCAGCGGAGTGCTGGGCGCGTTCCTGCCGCAGGGCGTCGGGCTCCAGACCCTCGGCGCGGACCTCGGCCTCGGAGGAGCTCAGCCAGGTCTCGTGCATCTCCGCGGTCACCTCGGGGTGGAACTGCACGGCCAGGGCCCAGTCGTCGATGGCGAAAGCCTCGTTGCCGTAGGCGGCCGACCCGGCCAGGCGGATGGTGCCCGCCGGCAGGTCGAAGGTGTCACTGTGCCACTGCATCATCGGGATGCCGCTGACGTGGCGGAGCGGGGAGGCCTGGCCGGCCTCGGTGGGCTCCACCAGGCGGAAACCGATCTCGTTGCTCTGGCCTCGGTAGACCGGGGAGCCGAGGGCGCTGGCCATCAGCTGGGCGCCCAGGCAGACGCCGAAGACCGGGCGGCGGGCGGCGAGCCGGCGGGTGAGCAAGTCGATCTCGTCGGTGAGTACCGGATAACTCTCGGTCTCGTATGCGCCCATCTCACCGCCGAGCACCACCAGGAGGTCGGCCGCGGCCGGGTCGATGCCGCGCACGCCGTCGGTGCCAAGGGTGTCGATGTAGTGCACGGTGTAGTCGTGGTCGAGAAGCACCTGCTCCAGGTTGCCCAGGTGGATATCGTCGGCGTGCCGCAGGACGACGGCGATACGGCTCGCGCTCATTCGCGTCCCTTGATGAAGATCGTGTCGGTGGGCGGGTTGACCGTGGCCGGGTCGATGTAGAGGTCGGGCTCGAGGTAAACCACCCTGGCGCTGGGCACGGCCTCGCGGATGCGGGCCTCGATGGTGTCGATCCCGGCGGCCACGTCGGAGAACCGCTGAGCGGAGTCGAAGGAGAGCTTGGCGGCCACGAGGAGTTCGTCCGGGCCCAGGTAGAGGGTCTTGAGGTGGATGAGGTTCTTGGTCTCCGGGCCGGCCAGGATGGCGGCCTTGATGGCGTCGACATCCTTGTCGCTGGCGCCCTCGCCCACCAGCAGGCTCTTGGTCTCGATGCCCAGGACGATGGCCACCAGCACGAGCAGCACGCCGATCGCGAGGGTGCCGACGGCGTCCCAGGTGGCGTCGCCGGTGAGCACGGTCAGGCCTACGCCGCCCAGGGCCAGCGTCAGGCCGGTCAACGCCGCAACGTCTTCGAGCAGCACCACGGGAAGCTCGGGGGCCTTGGCGTGCCGAATGAACTGCACCCAGGTCTCGCCCGTGCGGGTGTGGTTGGACTCCTTCACGGCGGTGCGCAGCGAGAACGACTCCAGGCCGATCGCAATCAGGAGCACCAGGATCGGCAACCAGGCGTTCTCGAGTTCGTGCGGGTTTTGGAGTTTCTCGATGCCCTCGTAGATCGAGAACACACCGCCGACGGAGAACAGGATGATCGACACCACGAACGCGTACACGTAGCGTTCACGCCCGTAGCCGAACGGATGCTCGGTGTCGGCGGCCTTCTTCGACTTGCGTCCGCCGATCAGCAGCAAGACCTGGTTGCCGGAGTCTGCGAGCGAGTGCACGCCCTCGGCCAGCATCGAGGAGGACCCCGAGACGAACCAGGCGATGAACTTGGTGATCGCGATACCGAGATTGGCGAGCAGCGCCGCCACAATCGCCTTGTTTCCGCCTGATGCGCTCATGCGACCAATCCTAGAACCGTCCATCTTCTCGATCGGCCAGATGCCCCGGGTAGGCCTGGCGCGAAAAACTACACTGGGGGGATGACTTCGACCGCACCCGTCACCCTGCCCGCCATCGCCTTCCTGGGCGCCGGATCGATGGCCAGGGCCGTCCTGGCCGGACTGCTCAAGCCCACCGTGACGGTGGACGGCGGCATCCGCACCACCAACCGGTCAGCCGCCAAGGCCGCCGAACTCGCCGGCACCGCCGGGGTGACCGCATGGGCGACCGAGACCGAACCGAACGCCAACCGACTCGCGGTGAAGGGGGCCGGCATCGTCATCGTGGCCGTCAAGCCCGCGATGGTGCCCGACCTGCTCGCCGAGATCGCCGACAGCCTCGAGCCCGGCACCCTCGTCGTGAGTGTGGCCGCCGGAGTCACCATCGCCACCTTCGAAACGCACCTGCCCGACGGAGTTGCCGTGATTCGGTCGATGCCGAACACTCCAGCCGTGGTGGGCATGGCCGTCACCGGGCTGAGCGCCGGCACCCGCTCGACGGCGGTGCAGATGGAGCTGGCGACCGCCCTGTTCGAGACGGTGGGTGAGGTGCTGGTGGTGCCAGAGGACAAGATCGACGCTCTGAGCACCATTTCAGGATCCGGCCCGGCCTACGTCTTCTACCTCATCGAACAGCTCACCCAGACGGCCATCGACAAGGGCTTCACCCCCGCCCAGGCGGCGACCATGGTCAACGGCACCTTCCTCGGCGCGAGCGCACTCCTAGCCGTGTCCGACCTGACCCCCACCGAGCTGCGCCGCCAGGTGACCAGCCCCAAGGGCACCACGGAGCGGGCCGTGCAGCAACTCGAAACCGGCGACGTCAAGGGCCTGTTCGACCGGGCGACGGATGCCGCGCTCGCGCGGGCCCGGGAACTCGCCGCCTCCTAACCCCCGCTCGCCTCGCCCGCCCATCTCGTCGGTCGATTCAGGTATTGGCGTCAGTCCGGTACAGGTTGCCTAATTGCCGTTCGACCGGCACGGTGCCCTCTACGATCACATCCCCGGTGTGAGCGGTGGTTACCGTCTCGATGAGGACGATGTGCACTTCCTCGTCTGCGACAGGGTTGTGCTGCACGCCGCGGGGGACGATGTAAAACTGTCCCGGCGTGAGCACAACCTCCTGGTCGTCCGGCAGTTGGATTCGAAGCCGACCCGAGACGACGATGAACATTTCGTCCTCGGCGTCGTGCGCGTGCCAAACCAGCTCGCCGAGAAGCTTCGCAACCTTGACGTACTGATCGTTCACCCGCCCGACGACCCGTGGCGTCCAGTGCGCTTCAACCTGCCGGAGTTCTGCCTCGAGGTCGATGCCGGAGAGGAGTGTCATGGAACCATTCTGCGTCGACCAGCGTGTGTTCGGTTAGGAGCCGAGGGCCGCGAAACGTTCGATGTCGCCCTCGGTGCCGGCGACGATGATGAGGTCATGGTCGGAGACCACCGTGTCGGCCGTGGCATAGGTGAACGGGCGCCCAGGGCTCTTCACGCCCACGACGGTCACGTGATGCTTGGTGCGCACCCCGGACTCGGTGAGGTTCAGGCCGCGGATCGGCTTGGGCGGGTACATCTTCACCAGGGCGAAGTCGTCGTCGAATTCGATGAAGTCCAGCATCCGCCCCGATACCAGGTGGGCGACGCGTTCGCCGGAATCGGCCTCGGGGTAGATCACGTGATTGGCGCCGATGCGTTCGAGGATCTTGCCGTGCGACTGCGAAATGGCTTTGGCCCAGATCTGCGGGATCTTGAGGTCGACCAGGTTCGCGACGATCAGCACACTGGCCTCAATCGAGGAGCCAACGGCGCAGACCGCAACGGAGAAGTCCTGGGCGCCGATCTGGCGTAACGCGTCGATGGACTTGGCGTCGGCCTGCACGGCGTGAGTGACTCGTTCCGACCACTTCTGCACGAGTGCCTCGCTGCTATCCACGGCGAGCACTTCGCGGCCCAACCGATCGAGCTTGCCCGCGGTCGCCGCGCCGAAACGGCCCAGCCCGATGATGAGCACGGGAGCGTTCTGCTTGATCCGGTCAACCAACTATCGGCCTTTCCTCGGGGCGTTTGAACAACTGTCTGCTCTGGCTCGCTGCCAGCGCCGCCGCGAGAGTCACTGTACCAACCCGGCCCATGAACATCGTTGCCGCCAGCACATAGACCCCCTCAGGGGGGAGCTCGGCCGTGAGACCCGTCGACAGCCCGACGGTGGCGAACGCCGAGATGACATCGAACAGCACCACATCCAGTGCCTCCTTGGAGATGTGCAGGATCAGGATGCTCGACACGGCCACGGTGGTCGCTCCCCAGAGCACCACACTCACCGCCAGGCGCAGGATGTCGCTGGGGATGCGGCGGCCGAAGGCCTCCATCTGCTCCTTGCCCTGGGCCTCGGCGAACGCGGCCAGGAACAGCACCGCAAGGGTGGTGACCTTGATGCCGCCGGCGGTGGAGGCCGAGCCGCCACCGATGAACATCAGCATGTCGCTGAGCAGCAGGCTGGAGCCGTGCAGGTCGGCGATGTCGATGGTGGCGAATCCGCCGGACCTGGTCATCACCGACATGAACAGGGACTGGAAGATCGTGTCGCCGGCGTTCAGGGACCCGAAGGTCTTCGGGTTGTCGAACTCCAGGATGATATAGAAAATCATGCCCGACACCATCAGCAGCGTGGTCGTCCAGAGCGTGAGCTTTACGTGCACAGACCAGCGGCGGGGTGTGCGCCAACTGCGGGCGAAGGTCATCAGCACCGGGAAGCCCAGGCTGCCCAGGAACACGCCGACCATCAGCGCGCCGAGGAACCAGTAATCGTTGGCGAACTGACCGATGCCGCCGGCGTTCGGGCTGAACCCGGTGTTGGTGAACGCCATCGCCGCGTAGTAGATGCTCTGCCAGAGCGCCTCACCGGTGGGCACGCCGTCAATCAGCATCCGGGGGAACAGCAGCAGGGCGACCGCCGCCTCGATGACCAGGGTGCTGATGGCCACGGTCAGCAGCAGGCTGCCGACCTCGCCGAGGCGCACGGCCTGGCCCTCGTTGACCGGGCCCATATGGATGCGCGACGGGTTCGAGTCGCTGGCCGCCATGAGCTTGGCGCGCAGGCCCAGCCGGCGGGAGATGACCAGGCCCATCAGGGAGGCCAGGGTCAGCACGCCGACGCCGCCGATGTTGACACCGATGACCACCAGGGCATTGCCGAACGGCGACCAGTGCGTTGCCATGTCCACGGTGCTGAGTCCGGTGACGCAGATCACCGACACCGCGGTGAACACGGCGTCATGCAGCGGGGTGTCGGTATCGCCGGCCGAGGCGATCGGCAGGGAGAACAGCAGGGTGAAGAGCAGGATCAGCGAGGTGAAGACGAGAAGCGCGAACCTGGACGGGGACCTGCGCACCAGGCCGTCGACCGAGTCCCGGAGGTGCCCGTACCAGGTGTTGGAATGCTGCGTGAAACGTGCGGTGGGGGCCTGCGTTTTCATTCGAATCGCCTTGCCTGACCTGGGGTCGCTGACAACTTGTCATAGCACCCGCACCCGGAATGACTAGCCTTGGGGCATGGCAGACATCTTTGGCGTAGTGGCGGACTCGACCCGACGCGATATCTTACGCATTCTCCTCGAGCGCTACAACCAGTCCAGTGCCGCCCAGGGGGAGCTGAGTGTCTCCGACATCGTCAGTTCGCTCGGGTTGAGCCAGCCGACGGTGTCCAAGCACCTTAAGGTGCTGCGTGAGGCCGGGCTGGTCGGCGTGCGCGAAGAGGGCCAGCACCGCTACTACCACCTCGACTATGCCCCGCTCGAGGTGATCGAGGATTGGCTGATCCCGTTCCTCAGTATCGACGTGGACACCGTGCTCGCGGGGGTCGTCGATGACACCGAGGTCCTCAAGGATGAGC
Source organism: Cryobacterium sp. TMB3-10 (assembly GCF_004402305.1). Lineage (NCBI taxonomy): Bacteria > Bacillati > Actinomycetota > Actinomycetes > Micrococcales > Microbacteriaceae > Cryobacterium > Cryobacterium sp. TMB3-10. The sequence continues at coordinate 67,159 of NZ_SOGH01000032.1, forward strand.
AGCGCGCCTTCGCTGCGGCGATCGGTAAGGCTTTCGCTGATACCTCCTTCCAGATGCAACACGTGGTCAAGGACTCCGGGGTGAAGAAGAGCGTCAAGAAGTGGCGCAAAAGCGACTAGCGGGCGGCCGGGCTTCGCTTTACAGTGACGGGCACACGCACTCGTCGATAGCAGGGAGCCGCCATGTCACGTGCGCTTCCCGACTCGCGACTCGACGATCTGCGCTTCCTCACCGTCGCCGAGGTCGCCGAGGTCATGAGGGTGTCCAGGATGACCGTGTACCGCATGGTGCATGCCGGTGAGCTGCCCGCCGTGCGCTTCGGACGCTCCTTCCGGGTCCCGGAATCGGCGGTCCTGAGGGCAATCGAACCCACTCTCGGAGGAAGTGAGTCGGACGGGACTTTCTTTATCCGTTAGAATGGGGTTTTCGTGTCGGTCGCGAATCCCGCGGCTAAACCAAATCTTTGTGAGGTCCGTGTGGGTTCTGTAATCAAGAAGCGACGCAAGCGTATGGCGAAGAAGAAGCACCGCAAGCTGCTTCGTAAGACTCGCCACCAGCGTCGTAATAAGAAGTAGACGGTCTCGACCGTTTTACCTGAAAAAGCGCTAGGTCACTGACCTAGCGCTTTTTGCTTGCGTGTGCGGCTTTGATCTGCGCGATCTTCATGTGCATGATCGGCCAGCCGCGTGCCAGTGCGTAACGCCGCAGCGTGGTGTCCGGATTCACGGCGACGGGGTTGCCGACGAGTTCGAGCAACGGAATGTCGTTGTGCGAATCGGAGTACGCCCAGCAGAGTGCCAGGTCGATGCCGCGATCCTCGGCGAGCCCGCGAGCGACGACGGCCTTGCGGCTGCCGTGGCAGATGCCGTCGACGAGTTGACCCGTGAAGATGCCATCGACGGTGGCGAGCTTGGTGCCGAGCGCGCCGGTGAGGTCCAGGCGTTCCGCGATCACATCAGCGACCTCCTGGGCCGTCGCGGTGACCAGCCACACCTCGCGCCCTGCCTTGAGGTGGGCGTGCGCCACGGCGACGGTTTCCGGCCAGAGCCGATGGATGAGCCGACTGTCGAAGATGTCGTGGCTGAGGCCGACGAGTTCGTCCCTGGTGTGCCCGGTGATGATGTCCATGGCCCGCATCCGGAGCCGGGCCATATCGACCCCGTCTTCGCCGACCGCCAGGAACCGGGTCTGATTCCAGCCGAACGCGAGAATGTCGGCGAGCGAGATGAACCGCATCCGCCAGGCGCCGACGCCCAAGTGATAGAGGCTCGCACCGCGCAGAAGCGTGTTGTCCACGTCGAAGAACGCGATAGCGCGGGGACCGGATTCGTCGGACATTGCGCTTGAGTCTACTCACGGTGACCGCACAGCAGCGGCCTAGGCTGGGGTTATGTCCACCGCGCACCTCACCCTGATCGGCAAGCCGGGATGCCACCTCTGCGACGACGCTCTGGGCGTGGTCACCACGGTGCTCGCGGAGCTGGCTGCCGAACCCGGCTCCCCGACCGTGCTGCTCGAGGAGAAGTCGATTCTCGATGATCCTGAGCTGCACGAACTGTATGTCGAAGACATCCCGGTGCTGCTCATCAACGGGCTGGTGCACAACTACTGGCGCATCGACCCGGCGCGCCTGCGCACCGCACTCCTGGAGGTCCGATGACCATTCTGCATATCGTGTCCTGGAAGCTGGCGGCCACTGATCCTGCCGAAAAGGCCGAAAACGCCGCCCAGATGGCGGCTCGGCTCGGCGCTCTCGTGGGTGTGGTCGACGAGATCCGCTCGTTTCGCATCGGACCGGACGTGGTCGGCGGCGCCAACTGGGACGTGGCCCTCGTCGCGAAGTTCGACGACGAGGCGGCGCTAGGTCGGTACCAGGCGCATCCGGCCCACGTGGCGGCGGGCGCCTACGTGCGCTCGGTCACCGCCGAACGGATGGCCGTGGACCTGGTCGTCTGACTGACGCTCGGTCCCGCCCCGAGGCCGCGAGAGCGGGGTCGTGGTTGCTTCGGGGCGCTGCGGTGACCGTTTGGCCGCTTTCGCGGGAGGTGCCTTTCGCGAGAGCGGTGGTGTGGTTGCTTCAGGGGTGTTGTGGTGACCGTTTGGCCGCTTTCGCGGTCTGAGTGGGCACGGGGTGCGGGGTGCTTGTGGCGCGAAAAAACGGCCGAGCTGGTGCTCGGCCGTTTTTCGTGTGGTGCGGGGGTGTTACTTGGTGTTGACGGTGATGGTGGCG